>JBHADY010000195.1:0-5500 GCA_041855325.1 Ignavibacteriota bacterium | reverse complement strand
TACATTGTGCATTTTGATGATGGAATTGGGCATTCGGGCGTGGATCAGGTTATACCCGAATATCTTCAAGTCGTTTATAGTGCTTTCGAGTTCGCTGGCGAGTTTGTGCAGGAGTATATTTTCTTCTTCCATTTTTTCCTGCATATAGATGTATCGCTCAGCCGAACGTATTCTATACTTAAACTCTTCTTGTTTGAATGGCTTATTTATGTAGTCATCTGCTCCAGCTTCGAGTATTTCGCTTTTCAGGTTGGAATCTTGGCTTGCGGTCAGCGCTATGAAATAAACCTTATTGAATGTGGAATCCGTCCGCACCCGCCGGCATAGGTCTAAGCCATTTAGGCGGGGCATATCATAATCGCATATTATGATATTCGGGTTTAACTCCTTCAACTTTTGATAAGCATCGAGCCCATCGAATGACTGATAGACCATAGCAGTTGGGAACTCCTTTCGTATGAAGTTCAGCAAGGAAATATGCACTACTTCCTGGTCATCAGCTATCAGAATAGTTAGGGATTTTGGCATTATTGTTTCCCTTCTAATTTTTTAGTTGTTTCTTTAATGAAGTCGTTCGAAGTTATCTGCTTAATTAGTATGCTCACACGTCTATTAGTTACGTCGAATGGATTTCCCGGATTTCTTAGTTTTCTATCTGCAAAGCCGGATACTTTATCTATTTGCCCATTCCATAAGTGTTGGGTCAGCACACGGCGAGCAGCATTTGCTCTGTCGTTTGATAGCTCCCAGTTGGTGTAGCTTGATGATTTCCCGTATTGCCTTGCATCTGTGTGTCCTTCAATTTCAACGCTATTCGGAAATGTAGAAATTCTCTCGCCCAGCTGGGCAAGTATAGCAATGGCATCTTTATTCAGCCTTGCGCTTCCCACTTCGAAGAATAGAGCATCTTTGGACTCAATCAGCTCTATGCGTAAGCCTTCGCGAGTCATTTCTATTTTCACTGCGGATAGTATTTCCTTCATTTGCGGGTTAGATGACATTTGCTTAACGAAGTCTTCTTTCAGTTCGCTTCCCATTCTCGCAACATTATTATAAGCGGCTATACTATCACTTATTGCCTTTTGTTTTATACCTTCGGATACGGCATTAGCCATATTTTCGCGTTCTTTATCGTCTTTGAATGATATCTCAATCGGCTTGCTTCCTTCGCCTTCGCCGCTTCCGGACTTAGAATTTGGCAGTATGTTCAGATTTACTGGAGTTCCTTTCGTAGTTTTATATTGGAACAGCCCTGGGTCTTGGAAGTACCCAGCCACAGCTTGTCGCACTTCTTCGCCAGAAGCGAGAATCCACATCACTATGAAGAATGCCATCATAGCCGTAACGAAATCGGCATAAGCCACTTTCCAGGCACCGCCGTGGTGTCCGCCGTGCCCGCCTTTTTTCACTTTTTTTATTATAATCGGTTGCTCTTTGAGGGAGCTATTACCATTTTCGTTCTCAGCCATTTTCTATATTTCTTATTATAATACTTATTGATTATGGTTAATGAGTTATCTCATTATCCTTTCTTCATAGCGTCTTCTGCTTCTTTGAATGTAGGTCTATTTTCTGGGTCTATGGAACGTCTTGCGTATTCAATAGCCACAGATGCAGGCGCACCCTTTGCAAATGATAGCAATGCAGCTTTAATTGCGATTAGGTATCTTCCTTCCACGTTTGTATTATAGTTCATATTGCTCGCGATTGGTCCCACGAAGCCGTATGAAATTAAGATACCGAGGAATGTACCCACAAGTGCTGCAGCCACACTCTGACCAACTGCTTCCGCACCTGCATTGATAGAACCCATCGTTACGATGATACCAAGCACCGCAGCCACGATACCCAAACCAGGGAAGGCATCGGATGTAGTTTGAATTGCCGCAGGTGGAATGGCTTCCTCTTGGTGATGTGCCTCTAAATCGGCATCCATAAGCTCTTCTAAGTCGTGAGCAGGAACACCGCCAGAGAGCAATATCTTTAGTGTATCGCTAAGGAACTCCACTGCGTGGTGATTCGCCAAAAAGCTAGGATATTTAGAGAATATACTGCTTGATTCTGGATTTTCCACGTGTGGCTCTAAAGCTATAATACCTTCTCTTTTCGCATATTGGAATAGCTCATATAGCATTTTGAGCAAGTCAATATACTTTTGTTTATTTACCTGCACACCCTTTAAAGTGCCAAGTGCGCCGGCTATTGATTTCTTTACCACTGGCAGCGGATTACTGATAAGGAATGAACCTATCGCCGCACCACCGATAATTAAGAACTCTCCCGGCTGGAAAAGCACTGCAAGGTCGCCGTGAAGCATATAGCCACCTATAACGCTCCCAAGTACAACCACTGCACCAATTATTACGAACATATTAACCTATATATTTAATTTTTACTTTCTAATTTTTCAAGCACTTTAGCTTTCTCTATACTCTTAAGATAGTTAATAGCATAAAGTCCAAATTTCTTTTGTCTTAAGTATACCATAGCCAAATGGTAATGCGTTTCGCCATTTTCAAATAGCTTCAGAGACTGAAGCAGGTATTTCTCTGCGTCTTTGTGTCTTCCTTTCAGATACAATACCCAACCATACGTATCTAAATTACTATAAGAATTTGGCATCAACTTAACTGCTTTATCGGCACATTCCTCAGCTATATTAAGATCTCCTCCTCCGATAGCCAAAAAATATGCGTAATTATTCAGCACCTCTGCATCATCTTTAATCACTTCAACGGCTTTGCTATACCATTCATAAGCACTTTTATTATCACCCATTAAATTGCTTATATCGCCAATTCTTATGTAATAAAGAGAATCATTCGGATTTCTATTCCACTGCTTTATAAGTACTTTCCTCAGTGTCTCGTACTCATAATAGCTATATAGCAGGTTAGTAATTGCATTTTCCTGTTCCGCATTATATATTTCTAAGATATCTAAGTTATTCTTAATTTGCTTAATTGCTGTCATCGGCTGGTTTGCTGTCATATTTGCAAGTATAGAGAAAAGTGTATATGTTGTCTTTTTTCTTATAATCTTATCTTGATATTCCCATCCCTTGCGTATTTCATTCTTAAGCAAATATAGATTACCAAGCATAGCATTCTTTAGTTCTTCATCTTCAAGGTTCTTGCTAATATCAAGGAATCTATCCACTCCTTTATCAGTCATCAAGTCGTGGTATATAGTATATGGATATACGAATCGAACAAGATCAAGGAATTTATCTTCCGGAATATATGCCTGCAGAGTATCGATGTACTTAACAATAGATCTAATGCTATTATTCTCGAGATATGTATTTGCCACGTTCAGCATAGTTTCTTTTTTCTTGTTTGGAGAAACCATAAACTTTTCCTCTGTCTCCTCATACTTCTCCCCATCCTGTACATAGTTATATATGTCCATTAAGTACAGATATAACTCGCTATTGCCAGAATCTTTATCTATACATTCTTGCACTATTTCCGCACTTTTCATTATGTTAACGTCCTGATATAAGTACGCCAAACGCAGCTTATTCCTCTGCGCAGTATCTATGGTAGTAAGGTAAGTAGCATATTCTATAGCTTTTACTTTGTCATTTATCTTTGCGTGATAATCCACCAACACCTGATATATACGCTTTTCAGTGGAGTCTATCTTCTTTGCATTTTCTATGCAAACAAATGCGCTATCTGTATTATTCATATATATATAGCACTCTGCCATATCAGCAAGTACTTCCGCATTCGGGATGTAGCGAACTGATATTTCATAGTTAAATATAGCATCATCTAGATTCATTTCCTGATGATTCATCAAGCCAACCATTTTATAGTGCTCAGCCAGTTTTTTTCTAAGTTCAGGAGTATTACCTCTGTTTGATACTAGTTTCTTAGTCCCTGTTTTTTCGTCGTATATGATCTCGAAATCCTGCAAAGCAAATGCTTTTGCGATCATCAAGATCAAAAACATTATTATGTATTTCAATATAAATCTTTCAAATGTAGTATTATTCAAAATACAAAATTAACAATTTTATTAATAATTATACTATGAATTTATTATATTTATAAAAAAAAACCCTGCTCCACGCGGATGCAAGGGAAAATTGATATTATTTTTCTTTATCTTTACAGTATGTCTATTATTTATTCTTCAATTTTTCTTATATTTTTTATTCCTTTCTCATCTAAGGTTAGTTTCAGATATTTAATCACCGTATCCATAGAATGTATTTTCACTTTCTCCGAGGTCTCATATTCTATGCTTATTTTCCTGTTATCCTTATAATTATTAAGAAAACTTACATCGCTTTCCAGCATCTTATTGTTCTGCATTTCCTTTAGTATTCTATGCATATACTCATAGTCGCATTCCTTAACTTCAAACTTCCTCATATTATAAGCAGAATCCACGAACTCATAAGAATGTCTATTTACAGCATCCTTTTTTTCTAGCAACTTTATAGACAATCTGTATTCCATTGTCTGCATTATGTTTTCCTGATTAATAATTCTATATTCACCTTTTATTTCATTAAAAATTTCAAACAAATCATTTTTCATCTGAATATCACCACCCAGCAAAGTCACGCTGACAAATATTGCATTATGAATTATATGAAGCAGCACAGCCGAACCAAAATTAAGACGAACGCGCAAATATCCTGCAAGCAAACCTAAATTAAGCTGCACCATAATTAGCAGTGGAGAAAGCAACAGAACCACTGTATTAAATTCATAATTCATCAGGTGCATCAAACCAAACAATAATGCCGATGTGTAAAATACATAAGGAAGAATTCGATTCCACTTCTCATCTATACTTTTCTCTTCTGTAAATGCAAACTCATTACTGAACTTCAGAGTTGTTTTAATAAATAAACGAAGCGGGTTAAATCTTTTATATACAAGGAAATAGCGGAATATAAATTCCTCGATAATCGGTGCGAAGAATAAAGCAGCTACTATCAATACTATGCTATCAAAGTTATCAGCTTTATGGACAATGCCATTTTTTACTGCATCTATATTTTCCAAAAGCGACAAAATTCCCAGCACCAAGGCGCTAATCTCTATGTCTAAGATGAGGATAGTGATAAACTTTTTCACTTTCCTATCTTTCACAAAACCAGATGTTGGCTTCTTTAGGAATTGTAATAATAGTTTAATTTCTTCTTTCATATTTTATCCTGTATTAATGTTATATAATTCCCAATGCAAATTTACCACATTTTCCTCAAACTACCAACAATTAATCCATAAAAAAATCGCCAGAGGCTTTTTCCCTCCACAATTCTTACTTCTTACTTCTTAATTTCTCTACGTGTGGATTGCTGCCATACAAACGCAAAAGAACCCAGCTTCAAAAAGAGAAACTGGGTTCTTAAGTTAATTGGGCTTGGCAGCGACCTACTCTCCCACACGGGACCCCGAGCAGTACCATCGGCTCTGCAGGGCTTAACTTCTCTGTTCGGAATGGGAAGAGGTGTATCCCCTGCGATATAGCCACC
>JBHADY010000194.1:0-3359 GCA_041855325.1 Ignavibacteriota bacterium | reverse complement strand
TAAAGAGGAAGTCATCTTCTATATTCAAAATATGCAGATAAGTCTTATTGTCTTTCTTAGTGACTGCACCCCAAGTCTGAGGCTTAGCGAAGCCCGCACGGCTACCATAAATGGTATTTCCGTATTTGCTCATCCATTCGCCCATTTGGCTTAGTCTATTCTGGAACTCGGTTGGGATAGCCCCATTTGGCAGAGGTCCTATATTGAGCAGGAGGTTAGCACCGTGTCCAGCAGCTCGCACCAATAGATGCACAAGCTCTTTTGTGGATTTATAGGTATTATCCTTTATGTTGAAGCCCCAAGAGTGGTTTATAGTTTCGCAAGTTTCGAGAGGAAGTTTATCCGAAGTTCCTTGGAAGCTGAGGCCGGATTTATTCTCTCCTGGGAGGTCGCGTTCGAACATTTGGAAGTCTTCGCCTTCGAATGGCATCACGTGGTGATTGTTGCCTATTAAGCACTGTGGCTGTAGTTTATGAACAAGTGCGTAGAGTTCTTCGTATCTCCAATCGAGGCGGGAAGTCATATCCTCCGAGCCTTCTACATTGGTTTGATCCCAGTGACCATCGAGCCAGATTCCGCTAATTTCCCCGTAATTAGTGAGAAGCTCAGTTAGTTGAGCTTTCATAAACTTGAAGTATTCTTCGTAGTTGCCCTTGCCGGTGCGTCCGCTGTGCTGACCAGTGCGCCCAGTCGTGTGGGGATAGTCCTCGCGCATCCAATCGAGAGTGGAGTAATAAGCGAATAGCTTTATTCCTTGCTTGTGGCATTCGTCGGCAAGCTCTTTAAATACGTCGCGTCCAAATTTTGATTTAGTGATTTTCCAATCGCTCTGCTTTGTGTCCCAAAGAGAGTAGCTATCGTGATGTCGCGTAACGAAGGTTATGTACTTCATTCCGGCATTTTTAGCAGTACTCACCCATTTTTTAGCGTCAAATTCAGTGGGATTAAAGTACTCTTGCAGTCTTTGATAATCCTTTGCCTGAATTTTATGATTGTTCATCACCCATTCGCCGGCACCGAGCAAACTGGACACTCCCCAATGAATAAACATTCCGAAACGTGCATTTTGGAACCATTCGCGTGCTTCGAGGTTTTCCTTACTTGGGGTATATTCGTTTGCAGATAAATGCATGGCAAATGATGATACCAAAACTATGATTGTCGCTAAACTTAGAACTACTCTTTTCATACTTGCGCCATTGATAATTTACTAAATTAAACTCAGTATGCAAATATAGTGATTTTTTATTTATATTAATAAACGTTAATTCAAAAATAACAATTCTTTAGTTAATTGTTGAAAAAAAACTAACTTATCAGCTTTAGTGCAATTATTCCAAATAAAAGTCGTATCTTTGTAGTCTTTTATACATACAAAAATATACAATGAAATCATTCCGCGAACTGGGAATAAACGAAAATATACTTAAAGCACTCGATGAAATAGGATATGAATATCCGATGCCCGTCCAAAGCGAAGTAATCCCAATACTACTCAACCAAAAAACAGATACAATTGCCTTAGCTCAAACGGGAACAGGAAAAACAGCTGCTTTCGGCTTGCCTATTCTGCAAAATGCTAACCCCAACAGCAGCGAACCACAAGTGCTTATTCTCAGCCCGACGCGAGAATTATGCATTCAAATTGCTGACGACCTAAAGACTTACTCCAAATACATAGACCAGCTTAAAACCATAGCAGTTTATGGCGGAGCAAGCATAGATACGCAAATTAGACAAATCAAAAAAGGGGTGCAAATTATCGTAGCAACGCCCGGCAGACTAATTGACCTATTGCAAAGAAAAGCCCTATTCATAAATAATGTGAATACTCTCATCCTCGATGAAGCAGACGAAATGCTAAATATGGGCTTTCAGGATGATTTAGAAAAAATACTCGAATTCCTGCCTAAGGAGAATCGCAATACCCTGCTCTTCAGTGCCACAATGCCAAGTGAAATAGAGAAAATCGCGAAAAAGTATATGAATGACCCCACGACTATCACTGTCGGAAAGAGAAACTCCGGAGCTGAGAACATTAGACACGTTGTTTATATGGTGAAGCAGCAGGATAAATACCTAACTTTAAAGCGCA
The DNA here is from genome assembly GCA_041855325.1 of Ignavibacteriota bacterium. Taxonomy (GTDB): domain Bacteria; phylum Bacteroidota; class Ignavibacteria; order Kapaibacteriales; family UBA2268; genus CALLXS01. The sequence goes on along the minus strand of JBHADY010000194.1, from coordinate 1,264 downwards.
TAGCGGACTACTATCCAGATATTTATGGCATAGTCTTCTGCCGCACGCGCAAGGAAACTCAAGAAATAGCTGATGCCCTTATAGGCGATGGATACAACGCAGAAGCCCTGCACGGCGACCTATCGCAGGCTCAGCGAGATTACACTATGCAGAAGTTCCGCAATAAGCACATACAGCTGCTCACCGCTACTGATGTGGCTGCCCGCGGCATAGATGTGAATGACTTAACGCATATCATTAACTACTCTATACCTGAAGATACCGACGTTTATACGCACAGAAGCGGACGCACTGGGCGTGCCGGGAAAAGCGGTATTTCCATCGCAATCATTAACCAAAGGGAAAGAAATAAGCTTAAGCTGATTGAAAACAAAATCGGCAAGCAGTTCGAGAAGGAACTTGTTCCAAACGGACGCGAAGTATGCGAAAAACAGCTTTTCCACCTTATCAACAAAGTGCAGAGTGTGGAAATAGAGCACAATGAGATTGAACCCTACTTAGCTGATATATTCGATAAGCTCCAGGGCTTGGATAAAGATGAGCTGATTCAGCGCTTCGTTTCGCTGCAGTTTAATCAATTTTTGAAGTACTATAAACTTGCTCCAGACCTGAACGTGGAAGAACCGAAGAGCAAAAAGGACAAATCAAAGGGCAAAACCGACTCTTCAGATGACTTCGGAAACTATGAATATGTTTCCCTCTTCATAAACATAGGCAAGCGCGATGGCTTATATCCGCGTACTCTTATGTCTTTAGTGGAAGATCAGTTGGGCTATAAGGGCATACAGTTCGGCAAGATTGATATTTTCACGAATCACTCTATTTTTGGCATTCCTAAGGAAGAAATAGCCAAAGTGATTGAAGCTTTCGAGGATACTTATTTGGAAGATAGGCAGATAGTTTGTCGCGTCGATGAGATAGACGCTGGAAATTTTAAGTCATCACGAAAAGGTGGCAAGAAAAGAACGAAATCTGACAATAGAGAAATCAAAGAGCCGAGAGAAAGAAAAGAACGCAAAGGCAGAGCTGAACACAAAGCAAAGAAAGACTCAAAGAAGGAAGTTCGCTCCGAAAAGCCTAAGTCTAAGTATAGCCACAAGAAGCCAAGCCGCAAGCGTAAAGTTTGGTAGTATTGTTCTTTAACTTACTGATATGGAAAGACTTAATAGTTTGATGTACAAGCTATCTTATGCAGAAATAAACTTTATTCGCAAGCATCAAAATGATGATATTAGCAAGCTCGCCCTGAAGTTCAAAGCTGATG
>JBHADY010000193.1:0-4433 GCA_041855325.1 Ignavibacteriota bacterium | reverse complement strand
GGTAAAAACAAAAAAAATTGTAACTATATCAGCATTATATCGTATATTTGTGTGCTATAATGAAAGCTAAACTATATCAATCCTCTGGGGATGAAACGGATTCGACGGGGTGGGGTAGTTTGAAAGTTGCATACCGTGCTCAATCGGTGGTGGCACGTAAATTCAACCGGTAAATATAATAAATGCAAACAACAATAGCTATGAAAATAGCTTTGCTTTAGCTGCGTAATATAAAAACCAGCTAATCATCTCAGTATAGGTTCGCTTATCGATTTATGCTGGGGTGTCGACCAACAGATAAGCTCGCCTGGATTTGCGCATCAGGATGAAGGGTTAAATTTTACTGACGCTCGCTTCTTTAAACCTGTTATTCGGTTACTTTAGAGGTTAAATCCATAGAATAACTAAGTATGTAGTAGCTGCAAGCGAAGCATTTCGGACGCGGGTTCGACTCCCGCCATCTCCACACAATAAGAATACAAAAGGCGTAAGTTTTAATAATACTTACGCCTTTATTAGTTTTACTTAATATTCTCTTACCACTTTGTGAATATAGGATTTAGCTCATTCTTCTTTCTGGATTCATCAGCTATAGCCAGCTTATATTCATTCACTCTTTTTCTGATGTTATCATCTGCCACGCCAAGGATTTGCGCAGCTAAAATACCTGCGTTCTTCCCTGCTCCTATCGCTACAGTCGCAGTTGGCACTCCCGGAGGCATTTGCACAATAGATAAAAGAGAATCTAAACCATTGAGCGCCTTGGACTGAATAGGCACACCAATTACCGGAAGTGAAGTCGCTGCGGATACCATTCCCGGAAGGTGAGCAGCTCCGCCAGCACCAGCGATTATCACTCTAATACCACGTTCTTCGGCTGTTTTGCCATAATCTAACATATCAAATGGAGTTCTATGAGCTGAAACCACTCTAATTTCATACTTTATCTGGAACTCATCAAGTATTTTTGCAGCTTCTTGCATTGTGGGCAGGTCGGAGTCGCTACCCATTATTATTCCTACTTTTACGTCGTTCATATCTCTTAATTTATAACTTCACAAAGTGCAAATATAAAAAAAAAGCTCCAATTATTAGGAGCTTTCATTCAATTTATAGTTTATTAGATTATCTAGCAATGATGAAATTACCATTGTCGATAACTTTTGAAGAATTTTCAACTTTGAAGAAGTAGCGACCATTGTTAAGTGCATTAGTTTCAAGGGAAACTTTATTGCCGTTAAATGCTTGGCTCATTACTTCAACGCCTAATTCATTATATATGCGAATAGTATTATCGTTTAAGTTGTTCTTAAAGCTGATATTTACGAATTCCATTGCTGGGTTCGGAGATACTTCAGAAGAAGATACCCATTGTTCGATAACACTTGAAGTATTAGTAACTGTATACTTAATGTTAATTTCCACTTTATCAACAGCATTATTTACGTTTGCAGTAACTACTTTGAAGCTGAAGTTTAATCCGCCTTCTGGGATAATTGCTGCATTTAGATTTTCACAATCTACTTCTAAGTGCATTTTTCTAAAGACATCCATAGAGCTTGCATCTATATCAAAAGGAGGGAAAGTAAAAACATCAGTTTTGCCTGGTAAGCAGTTTGTAGGAGTACAGATTGAATATGTAACACCAGGAGGTAAATCACTTGGATAGCAAGTAGCAGCCACACTGATTGGCGAAGTAGAGCTTGTCTTTAAATAGATATTAGAAGAGCGAGGTCCAGATTCTTCCTCGTCATATCTAAAAGTTACGTGTTCATCAAACTTTTCTACTTCGAAAGTCGCAGCATTAAGCTGAGAAAATCCTAAAGAAAATAGGAATAAGAAAAATATTTTTTGTAACTTGTTCGTCATTAGGAACGTCCTTTATGTTAGTTAATGATTGTTTATTTTCAGAGTATAATACAGTTGTTAACTGCAATAAGTTACAAAAATAATAATTTTACATAAATCTAAGGTAATAAACTATGAAAAAACAGTTTTTTTCAGCGCTATTTGCTCTATTGGTTATCTCCCTCTGCACGATGAATGCGCAAGAAGGAAAGAAAATAGCAAATGCCAAAGTTAAAAATCTAAAAGGCGAAGTGGTTAATACTGAAACTTTCTCCAATGACGGAAAACCATTCGTTGTTTCATTCTGGGCTACTTGGTGCAAGCCTTGCGTTTCAGAACTTAAAGCTATCAGCGAAGTATATCCTGATTGGCAAGAAGAAACTGGCGTTAAATTCATCGCCGTATCAATTGATGATGCTAAAACATCAAAGAACGTAGCTCCATTCGTTAAAGGACGCAAAATCCCATTCGAAGTATATCTTGATGAAAATAGTGATTTCAGACGTGCTATGAACGTGAGCAATCCTCCGCACACTTTCCTCTTCAACGGTAATGGTGAGCTTATTTGGCAACACAATGGATATGCCCCTGGCGACGAAGAAGAGCTATTCGAAGAAATCAAGAAAGCTGCAGGAAAAGAATAGTATACTTTTCTTCCCCATTTTAAACAAAAAAAAGCCATTCACTGCGAATGGCTTTTCCTTTATCTTTAGTCTATATTAATGTGTTGTATAACTAATTACGCTGTTAATTTTTCAGCGAGCATCTTTCCGTATTCGCGGCATTCTTGCAAGCCTTCTTCAGTTGGCACCCAGTTAATCTTTAAGCCTTCGCCTAAGATTTCATATCCGCACTCATTTAGTTTTTTGTTGAGGATTTTCATACCTACTGGATTCCAGCCATAGCTACCGAAAGCAGCTGCTTTCTTTCCTGTAAGACCGAAAGCGATAAGCTCATCGAGGAAGCCAGCGATAGAAGTAGAGATACCATTATTAACTGTAGGAGAGCCTGCAATAATCATCTTAGAGCGGAATACTTCTGTTAAAGTATCACTCTTATCAGATGTACCGATGTTAAGAAGCTTAACTTGAGTTTTTGGAAGTACTTCATGCAGACCTTCAGCGATAGCTTCAGCCATCTTGCGAGTACTTTGATACATAGTATCATAAACGATGCTGATTTGATCTTCAGCGTAATCGTTGCAGTATTGTTCATACATATCAATTACTTGAGTTGGGTTTTCGTCCCAAATCACACCGTGAGAAGTACAAATTAAGTCGATAGGCAGGTTAAAAGCTTTCACTTCTTCTATCTTCTTAACTACTTTTTTAGAGTAAGGAGCTACGATATTCGCATAGTATTTAAGAGTTTCGTAGTGAAGAGTGCATTGGTCTGCTTTGCTATTGTACATACCTTTGGAAGCATAGTGCTGACCGAAAGCATCTTGAGAGAAGAGGATGTTATCACCAGGGAGGTAGCACATCATAGAGTCTGGCCAGTGAATGAAAGAGTTTTCGATAAATACGAGTTCTCTTTTGCCGATGCTAAGCTTATCGCCTGTCTTCATTGGTGTTAAGTCCCAATCTTTGTGGAAGATACCTTTGATAGAGTTAATACCAGCTTTAGAGCAGAAGATTTTAGCTTGCGGAGCGCGTTCCATAACGAGAGGAAGAGCGCCACTGTGATCTGGCTCAGCGTGATTAACAATAACATAATCCAGCTTATCAAGCGGAATTAGTTTTTCTAATTCTGTAATGAATTCTTCAGCGAAAGGAGCATATACTGTATCAATCAGTACGTTCTTTTCGTCTTTGATTAGGTAGGCATTATAAGTAGAACCATGTTCTGTTGATAGTTCTTCACCGTGGAATCTGCGAAGATCCCAGTCAATCTTGCCACACCAAAATACGTTGTTTTTTATTTCAAATGACATTATTTATCCTGTTGTTTATTTAACTAATATAAATTAGTCATAGTGTAGACGATTATGTCTTACATTATTATTTTATTATTTCAAAAACTTCATTTCGCTTATTAAATCACTTGCGGAAAGGGAGATTTGATTATATCTCGCAGCGTATGAATCACCCAGTTTGGAGTGCAAATACGCCCCTAAAGCTCCAGATTCTAATGTGCTAACCCCTTGCGCTAAAAGAGAAGTAATAATGCCAGCAAGCACATCACCACTGCCGGCAGTAGCCATTCCTGGATTTCCGCACACATTGAAGTATGACTTTTCCCCATTGCTTATTATGGTCGGACGTCCCTTCAGGAGTATATTGCATTTATGCTTCTTAGCGGCTTCTTTGCAGTCCTTGTGTGGAACTACGTCAGCTCGGCTTGCACCGATTAAATTAGCAAATTCACCTATATGTGGAGTCAGTATTATATTCTCTCTCAGCTCTAAGTCTTTCACGCAAGAAATTGCCTCTGCATCTATTACAATTGGAATATTAGCAGGAAGAGTATCTACTAGACGTTTAATTAACTTATGAGTTTCAGAGTTTTTTCCTATTCCTGAGCCAAGTAAAATGGTATCGCAAGCGGAAAGGCGTTCTATCAGCATATCATAGTTATACGGAGAG
>JBHADY010000192.1:0-5138 GCA_041855325.1 Ignavibacteriota bacterium | reverse complement strand
CATTATATATATAGGAAAGGGAGCAATCAGCTCCCTTTTCTCGTTTATGTGCTTATTCTATATTTTGCACGTAAGTGATTTCCTTATCCTCAAAGGAGAGGGCAACTAAGTTGCATATACCTCTATCCACTTCATTGAATACGCAGCCACCATCGAGGAAGATGGTGTCTCCGGAGAGGGATTTTTCAATATCTGCTATAGTCTTCGGCGTGTGCCCGACGATAAGCTTTTTATTGCCTATCTTCTTGCGGTCTATGCTCTTATTCCGCGTCCAGAGCATAGATGGAATATCGCTTAGCGGCTCATCTATTTCGAAGTTCATTCCTGCATGGACGAGGTAATACTTGCCTAATTCCATTATAAACTTAGTATTTATGAAGAAGTCTATATACTTCTTATCCAACTGCTCTATGCTATCTATGCCGAAGGAGTGCATAGTCGGTCTGCCGCCCACTTTGATGAATAGCGGAAGGTGCTCCGGGTGGTGATAAGCGCTTATTAGCATTTGCTCGTGGTTCCCGCGGAGGAACTCGCACTGGTTCGTGCTGGCGAGATCCAAGAGGAGGTCTATCACGAGCTTAGCGCTGGAACCTTTATTTATGTAATCTCCGAGGAATATTAGTTTATCATCAGAGCTAATAGCCAGCTTATTGATTAAGCTCTTCAGGCTATTATAGCACCCGTGAATATCCCCGAATATTAGACTTCTACCCATAATGTCTATTATTACTCATTAATTATCTATTATAAGTAATTAATCTTCGTCTTCATCTTCTTCTGTGTGTTTTTCAGCTTTAGTTTTGCGGTTCAGCATTTCCTGAGCGAAAGCGAATGCCTCTATCGCAGCAACGGAGAGTTTATTTTCTAACTTGCCGAATCTCTTCACGTAGTCTTTTTGGCTGCGCTCGATTACCTCGTGAGCCTCGTCTCTGCCGTAAGTGTGAGTGATGGTGCAGCGCGGAGCTTGTCCCGGCATATCTTTATAAGTTAGGAAGTAGTGTTTCAGTCTATGAACTATGGATTCTGGAATATCATTGATATCTTCCCAGTGACCATATACTTCGTCGCCTTTCAGCACTGCTATGATTTTATCATCAGCTTCGCCACCGTCTATCATACGGAAGCCACCGATAGGTACAGCTTTTAGGAGTATGTCTCCGTGCATAATATTGCGTTCGGTTAGCACGCATATATCCAATGGGTCTTTATCGCCTTGTATGTCTTTGCGGTTGTTCTTTAGGTTAGAGAATTGCGCCACTAAGCGTCCGCAGTAAGTCTGAGGGATAAAACCATACAGAGCAGGAACGAATGAGGAGAACTTATTTGGTCTGTCTATTTTCAGATAACCAGTTTCTTTGTCTAATTCATATTTCATTGTGTCCGTTGGCACTACTTCAATGTATGCGGTTACTATATCGGGAGCATCTTCGCCGATTTCCACGCCGTGCCAAGGGTGAGATTTATATCTAAGTCCCGCTAAACGCCAGAATTCTGCTATCGATTCCATTAGTTAATCCTATTTTTCTTTACTAGTTTCTTTATTTAAATAACAAAAATATGCCTACGCAAATAATCAGCGTGCCGGCAATTTTGTACATAGTGAATTGCTCATTAAACAGCAGTATGCCAGCTAAATTGCAGGCGAGAACCACCATTCCGCTACTAATCGTCGTAGCTAAGCCTATTGATATATTCTCTAATGATTTAGTGTATAACAATGCCGAAATGGAAGCCGACAAAAAGCCAAGTCCCATAATATAGAACTTCTTTGGTGCTTCTAAGAAGGAGGAGTACTTAAGCAATACACCAGAAGTCGCATTAAACACAATAGAGATAAATAGAATAATATAGTGCATTGCCACTTAGTTAGACTGATTTAAATTTTTAAGAATTATCTCTCTTACTTTGGCGATGAACTCCAGCATAGCCTTCTTATGGCGTTCAGCTGGTAGCTCCTCTGGTGGAGAGATGATAACATTGACGTTTACGCCTTTCTTGAATCGGGATTTGCCCTTTGCGAGAATTAAATTCGTGCCACGAACCGCCACGGGAACTATTTTTTTCTCAGCTTTCTCTGCCATAAGGAAAGCACCGCGTTTGAACTCACCGAGCTTTCCATCTTGCGAGCGAGTGCCTTCTGGGAAGATGAGTATACTCTTGTTCTCTTTCATGGCTGCTATGCCTTCGTTTAGAGTCTTCATAGCTTCGGCACCGCCTTCGCGCGTAACTGCTATAAATGGTGAGTATTTAAGTCCATAGCCAAAGATAGGCACTTTCTCTAATTCCTTCTTATAGACTATGCGTATATTATCATTTAGTGCATAGACTAATACAGGGATATCTATTAAGCTGGTGTGATTAGCTATATATACGTAGTTTTCTTCTTTATTTAAGTTTTCTAATCCTGTGATATTCAGCCTGATGTCCAAGTATTTGATTAGCTTTTTCGCCCATACGTAAGCGCTTCTGTGGTATGCGTCGGAGTCGCCACCTCTGCCTTTGTAGGTGGAATATAAGCTATAAAATACAGTGAGGATAGCTAATTTAATCACTGTGTATATGTATGTTAGCATAGTTAGTATTGTCGGTTTATTTTACTTTTTGATGTGCTTAGTTAACACAAAAAATATTATTGAATAGCAAAAATAGTGAATTTTATTAAGTATTTTTGTATTTTATTTTATTTATATGTAATTACTACATACTTGCCGATAGTAAGGGCAGTTAATAGGCAGGTATTTCTCATTAAGTAATCAATTCTCGCGATGGGCGACGTAAAACAGAGAATAAAGGATTACGCCAAGGAAATTGGCGTCGATAAAATAGGCTTCGCTAAGTTAGAGAAGCTATCAGAGGTGCGTGCCATCAGCGAGGAGCTATTCGAGAATGAGTACTTTGCCAACTGCAATTATCTATACAAAAACTTGGACGCAAGGGAAGACCCCTCGCTTCTGCTCCCAAGCGGAAAGACTATGATAGCCATTGCTCTGAATTACTACACAGAGATTAAGCATAATCCCGAAGACACTGGGAAAATCTCTCGTCACGCTTGGGGGGAGGATTATCACATACACGTGAAGAGCAAAGCAAGGCTTATCGCCGACTTCCTCACCGAGAACTTCTCCGCAGAGTGCTTCGTCTCGGTCGATGGCGGTAAGGTATTCGAGAAAGTTTGGGCAGAGCGATGTGGCATAGGCTGGCAGGGGAAGAATAGCCTGCTTATCACCAAAGAGTTTGGTTCGTGGGTGTTCCTCGGGGTGATAATTACATCTTTAGAGATGGAACCAGACGCCCCGCATCCGAACCTATGCGGAAAGTGCGAAAGGTGCATAAAATCCTGTCCGAACTCCGCAATACGAAAAGAGAAGATAATAGATATTCGCCGCTGCATTGCATATCTGACGATAGAAGACAGGAAGAATCTCTACTTTAATGATAATACGCAACTATCTGATTTTATATATGGTTGCGACGTATGCCAGAATGTTTGCCCATATAATAGCAAGGCTGTGGCGACACGTAATAGTGGCTTTAAGCCTATAAACAATGAGATAAAAGTAAATATCAGCGAAATTGACGAGCTAAGCAAAGAGGAGTTCGATAATCGCTTTGCCGCCTCGTCTATTAAACGCATTGGACTAAAGAAAATTAAGGCAAATGCTGCCTTTTTAAGAGATAAAACGAATAAATGAAATCACGACTGAACCTATTAGAGGGCAATGAATCCTCTATCATCATAAAATTAACTTTGCCGATGATTTACGGCTTGCTGAGCGTAATCGGCGTTAGCTTAGTAGATGCATACTTCATTGGTAAGCTCGGCACGACGGCACTTGCGGCTTTCGGCTTCATTTTCCCGGTGATATTCTTCATCAATAGCGTTGTTATGGGAATATCGAATGGGGCTTCGGCTATCTCGGCGCGATACTATGGCAGTGGCGATATGGCAAAGGTACGGCGCATCAGCACCGATGCGATAATGCTCGGCTTTTTCGTTACTCTGCTTATTTCTATTATTGGCTTTTTCACTATAAACCCAGTGTTTAAGGCATTGGGCGCACCACCCGAAGTGCTGGAGCTTATTCGTGATTATATGCAGGTGTGGTACTTAGGGGCGCCGCTGGTTGTGTTCCCTATGATAGGAAACGGGGCGATGATAGCAGTGGGGAACACTCGCAGCTCGGCAAATGTGATGGTTTCGGTTTTGGTATTCAATACCCTGTTCGACCCGATATTTATGTACGGCTTCGGGTTTATTCCCGGCTTTGGATTCCGCGGCGGAGCATATGCAGCATTGGCTTCGCGTGTGTTTGTCGTGTTTTATGCCCTTTGGGTGCTAATCAAAAAGGAGCAGATAATTGAATTCCGCCAGCCAACAATAGGCGAGTTTATCAATAGCTGGAAGGAGATTCTGCACATTGGATTGCCGAACGCACTGACGAATATCATTCTTCCTGTGGGTTTTAGCATCATCACTCGAATGGTGTCTCAATATGGCAAAGAAGCGGTGGCGGCTCTATCTGTGGCAGAGCGAGTGGAGGCACTCTCGCTAACCGTAAGTATAGCGATTTCCGCTGCTATGTCGCCATTTATCGGACAAAACCTCGGCGCACGCAACTTCGGCAGGATAAAGACCGGTTTGCGCAAGTCTCTACAATTCTCGACATATTGGGGCTTATTTCTGCTGGTGTTCCTCCTCCTTTTCTCTGAGAATATCATCTTGCTTTTTGATGATAACCCGCTCGTAGTTTCGAACTTCAAGCTATACTTCTATTTTCTGCCGTTTTCGTATCCATTTTTCGGATATTTATTCATCACCGGCACTATGCTGAATGTATTCAAGAAGCCGCTTCGTTCAGCTTTTCTCACGCTAACTCGTATCTTCTTTGTTTACATACCATTAGCATATTTATTATCTCATTTCATCGGTATGGCAGGTATATTTCTTTCGGCTATGTTAGCGAACATCTTAGTAGCCGGCTTTGGGCTGTATATGCAACGAATTGAATTAAGAAGTAAGAAGTAAGAAGTAAGAATTGTGGTCAGATAATCGCCCGAAGGCGATTATCTGACCACAATTCTTCCTTCTTCCTTCTTAATTCAAAAAAAGCTCGCAAATTTGCGAGCTTTTTTTGTTT
>JBHADY010000191.1:0-6075 GCA_041855325.1 Ignavibacteriota bacterium | reverse complement strand
GCGACGTAGCCGGTGCTGACGAAGCGAAATATGAATTAGAGGAAATCATCGAATTCTTAAAAGAACCGAGCAAGTTCCAAAGATTAGGCGGAAAGATACCTCGCGGGGTGCTTTTATTGGGACCTCCAGGAACTGGTAAAACATTATTAGCTCGCGCTGTGGCTGGTGAAGCAGGCGTGCCATTCTTTACTATCTCTGGTGCTGACTTCGTTGAAATGTTCGTGGGTGTGGGCGCAAGCCGCGTTCGCGATTTATTCGACCAAGCTCAGAAGAATAACCCTTGTATTGTGTTTATTGATGAAATCGATGCTGTCGGAAGGCACCGCGGTGCTGGTCTCGGTGGCGGACACGATGAACGCGAGCAAACTCTTAACCAATTACTTGTGGAAATGGACGGCTTCGAGCAAAATAGCGGTGTAATTGTTATCGCAGCGACTAACCGCGCGGACGTGCTTGATCCAGCTCTCCTAAGACCAGGAAGATTCGACAGACAAATTGTAGTCGATAGACCAGACGTAAAGGGCAGAGAAGCTATCCTTAAGGTGCATACAAGGAAAGTGCCAATCGGAGACGACGTGGATTTACCAGTATTAGCAAAAGGAACTCCGGGCTTCTCCGGTGCGGATTTAGCAAATATGGTGAATGAAGCAGCACTGTTTGCCGCTCGCAGAAATAGCGAAAGAGTAACTATGTATGACTTTGAAATGTCCAAAGATAAAGTATTGATGGGCGTTGAACGCAAGAGCATGGTTATCTCTGATAAGGAAAAGGAATCTACTGCTTATCACGAAATGGGACACGCCTTAATAGGTGTTCTTCTTCCGGAAGCTGATCCAGTGCATAAGATTTCTATTATTCCGCGTGGCAGAGCTTTGGGCGTTACTTCTTACTTGCCGAATGAGGATTCTCACTCTTGGTCTAAGACTTATATAGAAACGCAAATTGTGATGCTACTTGCCGGCAGAGCAGCTGAAAAGTTAGTATTTAATCAGCTATCTACTGGTGCTTCCAATGACTTAGAGCGTGCCACTAAACTTGCGAAGAAAATGGTGTGCGAGTGGGGTATGAGTGAAGCTATTGGTCCTGTTAAATACGGTGCGAACTCTGAAGAGGTATTCCTCGGACGTGAGATTTCTCAAAATCAGAAAGACCACAGCGAAGAAACTGCACTGAAGATAGATAATGAGATTAGACGCATTTTGCTTGAAAGCGAAGCACGCTGCGAACAGTTATTAACTGAAAACATGGATCTGCTCCATAAGACTTCTAAGATATTGCTCGAACGCGAAACATTAGAAGGCGAAGAACTGAAAATGATTCTCCGCGGCGAAGAGCTTCCACCTATGAATATACGCAAGCTCGAAGCACTTAAGAATATGAGAATAGATCAGATTATCGACAATAACTAAGCTGAAAATGAAAAATTACGACAGGGGGAAACCCCTGCTCTTTTTTTATATAGCCAACTCAAAACTTATATGTTGCCAATTCAAATATCAGGGAATGACATCATTTGCGGAGTGATGACCGGAACATCACTCGATGGGATAGATATAGCATTTTGCAAGTTCCATACAGATAATACGCAACTAAAGATTGATTTAATCGCCTATGATACGGTGGATTACCCCGCTGGCTTCAGCGACTATATGAAAGGACTACTGAAAAAAACCACTTGGCGGGATATATCCTTCATTAATTATGCTCTCCCGCAAATGTATGCTAATGCAATTAAGCAAGTAGCAGAGAGTGGCAATATTGATATTGATAATGTGAAGCTAATTGGCATTCACGGGCAGACTATGTGGCACGAACCTGTGCCTATTGAGCGTTTCGGTCTTAGTGTATCTTCTACTTTGCAGGTGGCTAATCCGGTGGTGCTTGCTAAGTCTTTGAATATCCCCGTGATTAGCGATTTCCGCTCGGCGGATATGGTTCTCAGAGGTCAGGGGGCGCCACTTGTTCCACGCTTCGATTTCGATTATTTCCGTTCGGATGAGCATAATATAGTATGCCTAAATATTGGTGGTATGGCTAATATAACTTATCTCCCTAAGAATGCACAACTTAGCGGTATCATTGCCTTTGATACAGGCGCGGGAAATGTGCTTATAGACATAATGATGAAGCAGTATTTTAATACAGATTATGATAAGAATGGGGAAGTCGCAGCAAGCGGTAAGCTAATTGATAGTGTACTCAATAAGTTAATGCAAGATGAGTATGTTATTGCCACCCCACCGAAAAGCACAGGTAGAGAGTATTTTGATAGCTCTTTTGTTCATCGTTTTTTTGATGATTTGTATCAAGCGGAAGACGTGATATGCACATTAACTCACTTCACTGCGAAAAGCATAGCATATAATATTGATCGCTTTTGCGGTCAGTGCGATAAGCTAATCATTGGTGGTGGCGGAGCTAAGAATGCTTATATGCTTACTTGTCTTCGCGAGTATATGCCGAATACTGAAGTAGTTAATTCTGTTGAATATGGCATTCCAAGTGATGCAAAAGAGGCAATTGCATTTGCTTATTTTGCTTATCGCACTGCAAAGGGCTTGCCTTCGAATGTGCCGGTGATAACCGGTGCTACTCAAGAGGTGGTATTAGGAAGTATATCATATTAAAGGCTACTTTTCAAGTAGCCTTTAATGTTATGTCTTACTTTTGATTTCTTGCGATAAATTCCTCTACTTCCGGCACGCCACCCTGATAGATTAAATACGCATTGCTCGGTTCTCTATCAGTGATTTCTCCGTTTATTGGCGTCAGCATTATGCGTTTTACTTCTTCGAGGTCTTCTGTTTGCCCGAGCGCCCAGCCCAGCTTCATATACGCCACTTCAGGAAGCATATTCTCTAATGGCACCACGCCAAGCTGTAGAATTTCTCTACCTGTTTCATATACGTACATTTGCACGTATCCCCATAGGGTTTGCACTGTCATATAAACAGCTACGCCTTCGTCTTTGCAGCGTTGAAGAGCCGGGTATAGCGGTTTATTCACGTGTCCTAAGCCAGTTCCCGCGATAACAATGCCTTTATATCCGTTATCAATTAGAGAATGAATTATGTCTGGCTTCATATCCGGGTAATAATAAACTATAGACACGTGGTCATCGAACACAGGAGTGATGATAGCTTCTCTGTCCCGACGGCGACGCTGATAATCATCTCTCAGCAGGGTAATCTTCTCTCTGCTTACCATTGCGATTGGAATATCGCCAACAGTGCGGAAAGTAGAACGATAAGACGAGTGCATTTTCCTAACGCGTGTGCCTCTGTGCAGTAAACCGTAACTATCGGAAGTAGGACCGAACATACAGACCATAACCTCTGCTATGTCGGATTGTGCAGCTGTCTTAACCGCGTGCATTAAGTTCAGAGCAGCGTCGGAGCTTGGTCTGTCGCTTGAACGCTGAGAACCGACCATCACGATAGGAATAGGCGAGTTCTGCACCATAAAGGAAAGCACAGCAGCTGTGTGGTGAAGAGTATCCGTGCCGTGTCCCACGACGATTCCCTTTACTCCTTTGTCTATTTCCTTGCCAATTGCCTTTGCTAAGCCTATCCATTGTTCGGCACCCATATTTTCGGAGAAAACGCCGTATAATTTCTCTGTTTCTAAGTTGCAGTAGTCGGCAAGCTCAGGCACAGAGCCATATAGTTCTCCGGGAGAGAAAGCCGGGATAACCGCGCCTGTGCGGTAATCCAATCTACTTGCAATAGTTCCACCAGTGCCAAGCAGTTTAACTTTTGGCTTTTTGTGGTCGTATGGGAATTCCTTTTCGGGAACTTTATATACGGCTTCTTTCTTTCCTTCAGCTTTTATATTAACTACTTTCGCAGAGGCAATACCTATATTATAGCCCGTGTTCAGCTTTATGACTATGTGCTTGTCATCGGCAGTGATGGAACGCGGGAGTATTCTTCCGCAGTAGAAGCCACCATTATTTGTTGTGATTTCCGCATCGCTCCATACTTGGGCATTATACTTTTTCAGCACTTCGAGGGTGCTTCCTCTGTATCCTTTGTATAAATCTTCGCTCATAATTATTCTCCTCTTGATAGCAGTTCGTTAAAGTATTCTCTTGCAGTAGCACCGTTTATTCTGCCGCGTAGTTCAGTCATAATTAGACCAAATAGATACTCATCTTTCTTGTTAGGATTGTAGAATTTAACATTTCTTAGTCTATCACTAACGTGATTGAAAGTATAAACAAAGTCCTCTTTAGTGGCTATTAGCGGGAGTAGCACTTCATCATAGCGACAGTTCTTTGCAGTTACTTCCAATAGGTAAGGAATACCAGATTTCACTAATTTACCGTTTTTATATGCCATAAAGATATCGATAATATCATCATCGCTTAGCGGACATAATTGTACATTAGATTTACGCAGCTTCCTCTTGTATGCACATAGAGTATGAGTTACCACTCGTGGGTCTATTTCCAGTTCAAATACTAATCTTTCAAACAGTTTAGCCTCTTTGCCCACGGCGAACTTAGTAGCAGTAGCTTTTGGTATGTTTAGCTTCTGGAATTTTATTTCTCGTTCGATTACATTTTCCGGCAACTGCTCTCTAATTTTGTCTAATCTTTTGCTTGTGATTTCAATAGGAGGTAAATCTGTATCGGGATACATTCTCTCTGGTCCTGGGAGTATGCGTTCAAAGCCAGTGGTATTATCTTTCAGGGCTTGTCGCGTTTCCGAAGGTACGCCTATAGTTGCTTCCTTAGCTCGAGCTACTATTTCCTCAGCAGCGAGTGTGGAGTCTTTTTGGTCGCCCCAAACTAATACTATACAATCATTATCATTAGCGCCTATGAATTTGCGTATCTTTTGTCCTTCCAAAGAAGTAAGCGAAAGCTCTCCGCCATCAGAATAGCAAATATTCGGAATAGTCGATAAACAGGCTATAACGCACACTCTGTCGCTGAATTCACGTGCGAAGATGGTATCCGTTTGAGTTTGTATGTTCAGTATACCTTTAAAGTCTCTAAGTATAATACTTTTCACGAACTTACCTTCAGCTAATGCTGTAGCTATAGGCTGATATTTAGTTTTTCTTAGAATATGGCTAACGTCATCAATCTTATAACAGAAAGTCTCAGTCGTAATGCCACGTTCTTTCAGTATTTCGCGTATCTTCAGCAAGTTCCATTGGCGCATAGCTTCATTATAGGTCAACATAGGGATGCGCTTAATGCTCGGCACGCCTTTAATTTCTATTCGCGTGCCACCACGAACCGATACATTCACATCTTGGCGAGAAGCACCAATTCCCGTTCTAACTTTTCCAGTGGAGCGAACTATCTTGCGTAGTATGTTATTGACATCAGCTATCTCTTGTGGAGTCTTCATTTCCGGCGCTGTTACTGTTTCGATTAGTGGCATACCCAGTCTGTCGGTGAGATACACGCGCCTATGACCGAAATCACTAACCTCACGGCAGGAGTCTTCCTCTAAAGATACCTGCAAAATGTTAATTCTCCTATCCTTATATGGAACAGAACCACCTACGGAAGTAATAGCAGTCCGCTGGAAGCCAGTGGGGATACTGCCATCTAAGTATTGTTTTCGTGCTATGTGAATCTCATCTACTATGTTCGCACCATAGAGCATAGCCACCTCTAAAGCAATGTCAATTGCTCGGCTATTGCAGTGGAATGGGGGAGTATCGTCCATTTCATAAGTGCAGACCGTATTTCGGTTAATTCTATAGATTATGTCCTTCTTCGTCTTAAACTCCATCAGTGCTGTGCCGTCGTATTCCCCCAGCTCAGAAAGAGTAGGACGCATATGCCTTAGTATTTCTGCATGGTATTCATCTGAATAATCGCCAGCAGGACACTTACAGAATAGCTTTTCGTCTGTCATCAGTTGCTGATGCACTTCTAACCCGGATTTAAATCCTATCCTCTCGTAGTCTTCATCTGTCATTTCCGCGAACGGTTTAAAAACAAACTCTTCCATATACTCTGATTTTACCTTGATTATACTTTTATGATATGTTGTATTAATATTACAAAATTGCAATATTACAAATATACAAAAAATATTTAAATGTAGTAAT
>JBHADY010000190.1:0-5077 GCA_041855325.1 Ignavibacteriota bacterium | reverse complement strand
TCTTTCATATAGTTATAGAAGAAAGTAAGCAGAAGAGTTCTAATGTGAGAACCATCGATATCGGCATCGGCCATTAGGATAATCTTTCCGAATTTTGCTTTAGTAACATCGAAATCTTCTTTGAATCCAGAGCCAATAACTTGAATCATTGTTGCGATTTCAGCATTTTTTAGTACTTTGATAAGATTAGTCTTTTGAACATTTATAACTTTACCTCGCAATGATAACAGACATTGATTCTTAGCATCTCTACCTGTTTTTGCAGTGCCGGCAGCCGAGTTACCTTCGACTATGAACAACTCTCTTAATTCAGGGATTTTGCAAGAGCAATCAACGAAACCTTTCTTCGGGGCAAGCTTGTTTTTATTCTTAGACCTTGTTAAATCTCTTGCTTTTCTTGATGCTATACGAGCTTCCGCAGCCATGGTAGCTTTATCAATAAGCATTTTGGCTACATTGGGATTCTCATCTAAGAAAATATTCAGTTTTTCAGAGACTATGGAACGCACAAGTCCATCGACTTCGCCGTTTCCGAGTTTAGTTTTTGTCTGACCTTCGAACTGAGGAACAGCCACCATTACGGAGATAATAGTAGTTAGCCCTTCTTTAAAGTCATCGCCAATGAAGTCGATTTTATTATTTTTTACGTTATTCTTTATGTAGTTATTAAGAGTGCTTGTCAGAGCAGATCTAAAACCACTAACGTGAGTACCGCCTTCGATAGTGTGAATATTATTCACATAAGAGAGTAAGTTTTCGCTATAACCATCATTATATTGCAAGCAAACTTCTACTCGAGTTTCAAAACCACTGGCACCAGTTCCAGCACCTTGAATTTTGATAGGCTCAACTAAGATATTTTTTCCTTCATCTGCATAGTTAATGAAGTCAATCAATCCACCAGGATAGTGGAATGTCTCAGATTTCATTTCTCTCTCATCTGTAAGAGTTATGGACACCTGAGGGTTAAGGAATGCCAGCTCGCGTAATCTCTTAACTACCGTAGCGTATTTAAATATTACTGTATCTGTGAATATAGTAGGATCTGGGTAGAATCTAATAACAGTACCAGTTTCGTTCGATTTACCAATCTGAGTCTGCTCTGTTACTGGTTTGCCCTTTTGGAATTTCTGCTCAACGACAATTCCTTCTCTCTTAATAGTAGCAATCAAAGTGGTTGAAAGGGCATTCACGCAGGAAACACCAACGCCGTGCAAACCACCAGATACCTGATAAGAACCCTTATCAAACTTACCGCCTGAGTGCAAACTACAGAGGATAAGCTCGAGAGTAGGGATTTTCTTCACTGGGTGAATACCAATCGGAATACCACGACCATTATCTTCGATGGAGCAAGAGCCATCATTATGCAGAGTAACTATGATAGAATCGCAATATCCAGCTAATGCCTCATCGATGGAGTTATCTACTACCTCTTGTATTAAGTGATGAAGCCCGCGCTCGCCGACGTCCCCAATGTACATCGCAGGACGCATACGCACCGCTTCTAAGCCTTCGAGAACCTTGATATTACTTTCATCATAAGTATTACCATTATTTCCGTTAGTGTTATCTGTTAGAGTATCAACTGTTTGGATATCTTGATCTATTGCTTCCATTTATTATACTATATATAGTTATATTCAATTAAATACAGAACGCAAAAATACGAAAAAAAATGGAGATAATAAACATTATATTACATAAAATTAACAGCCTATAATTCGTAGTTTTCCACGTAGTGTATTCTGTCTATCGTTGGAATGCGATTATAGTAAAAGAATACATAGTACTTATGCGGAACGGGATTATATAAGTTTCTAACAGCTACTTTCTTTAGTGCTGAAATATAAGCTTCCTTATTCTTGGTGTGGCTTAAGGAGAAGGTATCAGCTGCGCGTTCCATTTTCCTTAGTTTCGAGTTAATAAACGGCAGTATATAGATAATACTTGTAGATAACAGCACACAATAAAGCACTATGCCAACATAGAAGCTGATATTATACACATAGAAAGACTTAAATATTGTGAAGTCATTAGCAAAATAGTTCAAAAGGAAAAGCAGAATACCTGTGGAGAATATCCTATAGAACATCTTATGCAGATGGTGATTCAGCTTGTAGTGTCCGGCTTCGTGACCAATAACAGCAAGTATCTCGTCTGTAGTGAAGTTATTGATTAAGTTATCACTTAGTATTATACTTTTATTCTTACCGAAGCCTGCGAACATAGCATTAATGCGGTTGG
Organism: Ignavibacteriota bacterium; assembly: GCA_041855325.1. Taxonomy (GTDB): domain Bacteria; phylum Bacteroidota; class Ignavibacteria; order Kapaibacteriales; family UBA2268; genus CALLXS01. The sequence goes on along the minus strand of JBHADY010000190.1, from coordinate 2,830 downwards.
TCCTTCGCGAGGATTCGAATATGTTAATCTGGCTAATAGGGAAGTCTATTCTTTCGCAAAACTCTAAGATTTTATCTCTAATCTCAGGGGAAACAGCATTATTCACTTTGTTAAGATATCTAAGGTAAAGAGAAGGATAATAGTATGTATAAAGTACAATAATTATAGTTGCGACTATCCAGACTATCCACCAAAAGTTCTCATCATAAAGAATGTATGAAGTGAATAGAGTAATAGAAATAACTAATGCCATAGCATAATACAGTAAATACTTTTTAGTATTGACAATTAGAAACTCTGATATGCTAAGACGGGAGACTCTATACTTCTTATCTAGATAGAAGTTAATGTACATATAATAAGCCGAGTTCAGAAGAACTAAGTACGAAAAAAACACTATAACATAAACACTTCCTTCGAGGATAAAGTAGCGAGGAAGTGTTCGCACGAAGTCATCTAAAGTCTTAAAGCCGGCGAACAACCAAAATGCAAGTAAAGCAAACACACACAGAAAGACCGACACGATTTCTGCTCTGGAGCGTGCCTGTGCATATAGTGCCATTTTTTTAAAGTCGAGATAGGAGAAATAGTCCTTCACTTTTTCGTAATTTGCAGATTTCAGGTTAACAAAGTTCAGCAGAGTAGCCACTAAGTAATTGATATAGTTAAGCACTATGCCTATTAGTATTATTACTGTGTATAATTTCATAGTCTAATTGCGTTTGTTATGTCCTTAGATAAACGAATTATAGCTAGATGAATTATATAATTAGAGTTTTATATTCACTCCAACCGAGAGATTCATTAAATCCGGGTATCCCGGCACGAAGTTTACTGAGCAATCGAAATCATCATTAATTAGGTATGAGTATATGAATTCCCCGCCATACCAGATAAACATATACTGCCAAGTGGCATCCTTTTCTCCCTTGAACTGCTGAAAGTCAGTTATCCCATCTATACGATTCCAGTTTCGTCGGAAAATCAATGTGGGACCTATCCCGCCGCGCAGAGTATGCCTGCCAAATTGAAATATTTTAGCCCTGAAGCCAATATGAGAAAAACCGGCAAAGCTTTCCGTGCAGTCTGCATAGAAAGCTTGTCCGATCTTTACTGAAAAAATATCTTTATGGAAGTACTTCTCATAGCTTGCCACTGCACCGAAGTTCATCACGAATTTTGCTTTTTCGTCGAACTTATTCGGCATAAAGCGAGCATTTTCCACTGCACCGTGCGGATGAAAGCTCAATCCGAAAAAGTGCAGAGCTATATTATCCCTTAGTCTTAGAGTATCCTCTGCCATAAGCAAGGAAGGGACGAATATGAGTATTAGAAGTAAGTGTTTCAAATGAAAATTACTTAAACGTATAACTTAGCCCAATCTTAATTCTCTCCATAGCGAGTGGTGACTCATTAGAGAAGGGCCAATTCATTTTAGATTTTCTCAGCTCGTACATACCATAGCTGATGCCTGATTGCACTAAGAAATTGATGATAGGTCCAGCAAATGTGCTTCTCTTGGCTATGCTATTAACGAAGCTACGAGTGAATACCTTTGCTAAGTTCTCTATCATTGTGCTACCAATGAAGTACCAAGTCATATAAGCAGGTAATAGATGGTTCTGTTCGTATGATGCATTCACTCCTACGGAATTGAAGAGATTAAGCGTTATTCCTGATTCAAATGAAGTACCATAGCTTACTTTATCGTGGAATCTATCGCGTTTATCGCCGAAGTGAGCATCATTATCTTTTACGAACTTAGTATGAGTCCAATGATAATTATCAGCATTTGTTAGCAAGATATCGAAGCCGTTGCATATTTTCCAGCCCATAGCACTTTCATTACCGAAACCCAATTGCTTGCCGTGAAAGTCAATATTTAATAATGGATCTGGAAGATCTAGAAGGTTGTTCTCGTTACCCATATATCTAAAAGTGAAATAGCTATAACTAGTCTTCACTATAGAGCGGAGAACACTTCTTTTTTCCTTTACATAGCCTGCTTTTAGTTCGAAAACATCAGGTTCATTAAAGGTATAAGATTCTTTGCTATTAGGATTTAGTGATAAACGACTAAAACTGCCAACAGAAGCTGATAGGTCTATCCTTGGGCTGATATCAGAAAAAATGATATTGAAGACGTCGCTGAATGTAATAGTATCTGCTTTAATTGTAATCTCATCTTCGTCGAAGTAGTCCGGCACTTCCATATCAAATTGGATTAGTGGAATGGCGCTCATAGGAGCAACCGCCACGAAAGAGAATACTATTGCCAAAAGTAAGTTGTTAATTCGTTTCATTTAATTTTACCATATATTAGTTAATCAATCTACAGTAAAAAACGAAGCAAAATAGTTTTGGTGACTAATCTTCGAGAATTTTTTTCTTTTTCCAGAACTTCATTATGCCGTCATATATGCACGAAGGGATAGTTTTAGCAAGATAAGACACAAATTGAATAAGAGTAGGGAAAGCCACTATAGACTTGCCACGCATAATGCCTTCGGCAATGATTTCGCCAGCTCTGTCGCTATCCATAACCATAGGCATATAAAACTTATTGTTCTGAGTCATCTTAGTTTTAACGAAGCCCGGCTTTACGGTGATGATTTTCACATTTGAGTTGTGTAATTGGCAGCGAGCAGCCTCTAAGATATGCGAAGCTGCAACCTTGCTTGAGGAATACCCGGCATTTCCTGGAATACCACGAGCCTCTGCAAGCGATGTAACACCAGCGAAATACACTTGTTTATCAGCTGATAATAGGCTTGGCAGGATTACTTCCATTGCGTCAATCATACCGAATACATTCACTCTGTATATATCT
>JBHADY010000189.1:0-3901 GCA_041855325.1 Ignavibacteriota bacterium | reverse complement strand
TCGCTCACCTAATATTTGTTTATAGAGAAAATCTTGATTGCTTACTATTTCAGTTTGTATTTTTAAATATACGAGTTCTATTGAATTATCAACAAATAAGTCTATATAATTCAATAGCTTAACTATATCTTTCTCGGTAGTAATTACTTGCTTAATTCCACTCTCCAAAGCAAATGAGATTATCTTATTCACATCGCTTTTCTTGTAATTATGGTGATCTCGATACTCGATAATCTGCTTGATATTTACGCCAATTTCACTGCAAGAATTATGAAACCTTTGGTTCGCTCCCAGAGCAGAAACTAAGATGGAAGCACCTGCAATATTAGCAGGATTATTATCTGAAGTAAAGAGACCTAAGTAATTGGTTTTTAAGGCAACTAACTTATCACGATTTATTGCTTTTGGAATTTCAAAATCAGCATAATGACAGATGATATCAGCACGTTTAATGTTCTCAAAAGGCTCGCGCAGAAGCCCTTTTGGGAATGTATACGGCTGTTCAACGCTCTTCCTATCAAGAATAATTATATCAAGATCTCGATGCAATTGTCTGTGCTGAAAGCCATCATCTAAAATGATAAAATCTGGAAAAAAAGTATCATCTAAATACTTTGCTGCTAAGTACTTAGAGCTATTAACTGCAATTGGGATTTCTAAATTTCTCGCAAGCATAAACATCTCATCGCCAGCCTCTCGAGCTGTTGAGTAAATCTTCTTTTCATCTCGCACCAGCAATGTTCCCTTAAAATTCCCCTTATAGCCACGCGCTGCGATAGCCACACTTTTTGATGAGTCGAGAATAAATCGCGCCAAAGTCTCTGTCAGCGGTGTTTTCCCAGTTCCACCAACAGAAATATTGCCAATACTTATCAGCTTCGCGAGAGTATGATGGATTTCGCACGCCCCACTATCGTATTTTTCATTTTTCCTATTGACGATTGCTTCATATATTTTAGAGATTAGCGACTTCATCATTCATCTCAACTTCTATTGTTTTAATAAAATCGTCTATGTACTCACGAGTATCAAGTATCAGATCATAAGGCTTTGATATTTCAATAGTTACACGAGCGAATGGAAGCGGAAATTCGAACTTATCCCAGCTTCTATCGAACACTTTCTTACTATGAATCTTCACCTTTAAATAGTATAAAGGCACCTGCATTCGAGCTGCTACGACTGCTGCTCCTGCCTTAAACTTATAGATTTCGCCACGAGGACCATCTGGAGTAACGAGCAAAACTGACTGCGTCGCAGCGTCGCACATTTCCCTTAGAAGTGCCTGTTTATTGCTACTTGACGAGCCTCTTAAAATTCTGAAATACACCCAAGAAGTTAGCAAATTTGCAATATATTGCCCATCTTTACTTTTGCTCACCACAGCAGATGCCGGCTGATGCTTGGAAAACAACTTCCACACCGGAAGCATCTTATTATGCCAAAAAGCGACCACGGAATGTTTCTCAGGTAGATTGCCTATCAGCTTTATTTTCCAAGTACTTGCAATTGCTCTAATAATGAAATTTGCAAGTAAATTACTGAGCTTCCGCTTCAACTTGATTAGACCCTTCCTTCACGAAGAAGAAGTAAAAGAAAAAGCACTCAGGGATAAAAAGCATTAACAGCGACAGCGTATCCTTAGTAAAGTACACTGTTTCCCATGAATCTGGCATAATTAGGTTCGCAATAGGCCCAGTCAATGCCCAGCCAATCGTGAAAACCAAGCCGATTAATGCGAGGGACAAGAAGCCACTTTTTGCATTATCCTCCTGCCAATTCTTAGTAAAAGCAAATAATGCACCCAAAATGTGCAAAAATAGAATAAGAAGTTCAATCATATTAATTCATCTTTTGTTAATTTCTGACTGTAAGACGTTTCAGCCACATAAGTATTTTAATTTCTTAATAATTAATCAAGTAATATACGTTATCAATAATCTCGAATTCCACGATTTTATTCAGTTTTTCGTATATCCACTTTTCTACTGAACGTCCTCGTAAGTTATCAATTTCCCTTGTACTTGGCTCGCCATAAAGTATGAAAATTTTTCCTCTCGGAGTATCGTATCCGTGGCCGTGGTTAATGTCCGCATAGAACTGATTTGCGTAATCCACACGTCGGAAAAACTCATTCATCGCCTCGTTATAAGCCGTGTTTTTGTTAGAATCATACTGCTTGAAGTACTTCGCGATATAGTTATATCTCGCATCATCAGGGACAGTTTTAAACTCATTATACTCAGTGTTATTCATAATGAGCTTCATCAATTGGCTCGCCACTTTTATGTCTTGCAATGCCTCTGGCTGGCCAATATAACTCACCCAAAAGCTGTAGTCTTTACCACTGACGCTGAGTGAATACTTTCCGGGAGTGAATACCTCAGGATCCAGCTTCAGCTTGATATATTGACTATTGTCATTAGGAGTCAGCGTAAGCTCGCCCTTTTCACTGATAAGAAGCATATCATTTATGATTTCCACTTTTTCCTTTCTATCCAATTTATCATTAAGCTCATAGCCTATATCAAGTGAACTTTGTAACTTCTTGACTTTACAATGTGTTATCTCGCTAGCAGTTTTAGCAATTGGAAGGAAAATATACATAGCTTCGGAGCGGTAATCCAAAGTAGAATCATATATTGAAAGATAGTATTTCCCGTTAAATTGATTAGCCAGCACTGGGGCTTGATTCGCCAAAGATTTAAACTCATCGAGCTTGCCTTTTCTTCGATAAAGGTCTCCGTTTTGTTCCTGCCTAACGTGTAAGTCATAGGAATATGAAGCATTTGGCAGTGCCAGTCTGAAGTTATTCATAGTATATGCAGATCGGTTAATGTAATCCGATTGAGTAGCAATCACTGTATCGGTATATTTATATCTCTTAACTATGATATTCTCTTTATTTATAATGGTAATATCATAGTTTATTATTGCTTGTTGTTTATCATCAACTGCATAATAAAGTAAGTCAGCGGACTGAACTCGGAAAGCGAAATCAACGAGAAGTGAGTCGCAAACGCTCTTTTCATTGCACTGTGGAGCTTGCACTATGCAGGTATGCTGCACGAGATTTCCCTGCTCCGCATAGCTCGGTGCAGCGTATGAAGTGAATGCTCCAAGCATTATTATTATCAATATGTTAAGTATCTTCATTTAATAACTTTCTAAATAGTCTTGTAAAATAATAGCGGCTGCAACTTTATCAACCGCGCCCTTTTCGGATCTTTTGCTTTTTTTCTTGCCATTGTTAACCATAATCTGCACAGCCTTTTTGGAAGTCATAAACTCATCTATAAATATCACTTCAAGGTTGCTTTGCTTGGCTATTTTATTGGCAAAATTCTTGATTTTAACGATCCATTCATCGTTTTTATCGTCCTTGCGGAAGGGAATGCCACAGAGAATCAGATTCACTTCCTCAGCCTTAATTATATTCATTATTTCCGCGATGGCATTCGGCGTATTTTCTATAGTTTTCAGCGGAGTAGCCACGATACGCAATGCATCTGAAAGGGCTAATCCTATGCGCTTTAGTCCATAATCAATTGCTAATATTCTGCCTTTAACTTCCATATACGCTAATCACTTAAGTTATTTTCTTTCTTACTATAGTTTTGCTGGATTTCTTATTCTTATTAATGTTAGGAATAGCGAAAATTATCTCGGTTCCTTTGTTCGGTTCGGACTCAATCTGTAGCTCGCCACCGTGCAATTCCACCACGTGCTGCATAATCATCGTGCCAATACCGAAACCACCTGTTTTACCTCCAGTCGTGAAGTAAGGAGTAAGCATTTTCTTCTTAATTTCCTTGTCCATGCCACTGCCGGAGTCCTTAATCTTAAAATAGAAGTACCTTGTATCAAATGAGTTAGACAATATTATAGCTCCTTTATTATC
>JBHADY010000188.1:0-6316 GCA_041855325.1 Ignavibacteriota bacterium | reverse complement strand
GTTCAGAAAAAAGGTAAAAGGTAACAATTAAGAAGTAAGAATTTTGGTGGAAAATCGCTGTGCGATTTTCTTATTAATCAGATATTATGAAAGATATAGATAAAAAGAGTATAGAAAAAGCTATTATGCTTTTCACTTCCGGCGACATCAATGCTATTGAAGTGGGAACGCTAGCGGGACTGCTGGAAATACATAAATACCTGTTCGGCGGGCTTTATGACTTCGCCGGGGAAGTGAGGAAACTAAATATCTCGAAAGGACACTTCCGCTTTGCAAATGTACTATATCTGAATGAAGTGCTCGCCGCAGTGGAAAAAATGCCCGAAAATACATTCGAGGAAATAGTATCTAAATACGTGGAGATGAACATCGCTCACCCCTTTATGGAAGGGAATGGACGCTCTATGCGTATTTGGTTAGATATGATGCTAAAGCGCCGCCTCGGCAAAGTGATTAACTGGCAGAATATCGATAAAACTCAGTATTTGCAGGCGATGGAGAGAAGTCCAATCAATGACTTAGAGCTTCGCACCCTTCTTTCTGCGCACCTCACCAGCGATACAGAGAACCGAGAGATTATCTTTAAGGGACTGGAACAGTCTTATTTTTATGAGACATAGAAATAGTGATAGCCGGAGGCTTTCACTAATGCAAATCTATGATTGACGTAGTCAATCATAGATTTGCATTAATCCTATAAATTCCGTAATTTTGAATATATAAAAAATAATGTTCAATTACTAATATAGGAATAACTCTATGTATGGCGAATTAAAAGCATACTTGACTGAAGAAATTCAAAAATTACACGAACAAAAACTATATAAAGGCGAAAGAATTATCGAAAGCCCACAAAGCTCCGAAATTCAAGTAAAAGGAAAAACAGTACTTAACTTCTGTGCTAATAACTACTTAGGACTTTCTTCTCACCCAGAACTTATCAAAGCTGCTCACGATGAAATCGATGCTCGCGGTTATGGTCTGTCTTCCGTTAGATTCATCTGCGGTACTCAAGATATTCATAAAACTCTCGAACAAAAAGTAGCTAACTTCCTCGGAATGGAAGATTCTATCCTATTCTGCTCTTGCTTCGATGCAAATGGCGCTGTGTTTGAACCACTACTCGGCGAAAACGATGCAATTATCACAGATGCTCTGAACCACGCTTCTATTATCGATGGTATCCGTCTCTGCAAAGCTAAAAGATGGATCTATAACCACGCTGATATGAGAGACGTGGAAGAAGTAGATGAGTCTACTGGCAAAAAAGGCAAAGGCTTGGAACGTTGCCTTAAAGAAGCTAAAGAAGCTGGTTGTCGCTTTATTATGATAGCTACTGATGGCGTATTCTCTATGGACGGCGACATCGCTAAGTTACCTGGAATTTGCGACTTAGCTGATAAATACGGCGCTCTCGTTATGGTTGATGAATCTCACTCTTCTGGTTTTATGGGTAAAACTGGACGCGGTACTCACGAACACCACAACGTGATGAACAGAGTAGACATCATCACTACTACATTCGGAAAAGCACTCGGCGGAGCTTCCGGTGGCTGTATCGCAGGACCAAAAGAAGTTATCGACTGGATGCGCAACAAAGCACGTCCATATCTATTCTCTAACACACTTGCTCCATCTGTAGTGGGTGCAACTATTAAGTGTATCGATATTCTCTCTCAAACTACTGAATTACGCGATAAACTCGAAGCAAACACTAAGAAATTCCGCAAGGAAATGACTGAAGCTGGCTTCGATATTATCCCAGGAGAACATCCAATTACTCCTATTATGTTTGGTAAGTATGAAAACAGTTCTGCTCTAGCAGTGAAGTTCGCAGACAGAATGCTCGAAGAAGGCATTTACGTTACTGCATTCTCTTTCCCTGTTGTTCCGAGAGGCAAGGACAGAATCCGTGTTCAAATCTCCGCTGGACACAGCACAGAGCAAATTGACAAAGCTATCGCAGCTTTCAAAAAAGTAGGTAAAGAACTTGGAATGATAAAGTAATACAGCAAAAGGTGGCTCAAACGAGCCACCTTTTCTGTATTAAGGTAAAAGTTGTGGTCAGATAATCGCTTTTAGCGATTATCAAATTAAGCATTTACTGCGAAGCCACAATCTTTATCATCTTTTCAATCCTTTAATAATAGTTCAGAAAAAAGGTAAGAGGTAAGGCGGAAAATCGCTAAAGGGACTTTTTATTAATTCATTAGAAAATTGACATCCGTCAATTTTCAACCACAACTTTTACCTTTTACCTTTTACCTTTTAGCATAAAAAAGGGGGGCTTATAAGTCCCCTTTTTTTATTTAATGCCTAGCGCGTCTAATTCTTTCTTCGCACCCTCGAACTCTTTCTTAATCTTTAAGTAAAGCTCGAAAATAGTTTTCCAGTCTTCTTCCTTTGAAGCAGCCATCATACTTATGCCTAATTGTGCTACTTCATCTACTCCAAATTGCAGGCAGGTGCCTTTTATTGTGTGACCTATCCTGTATATGTCTTGAGTATTCTTGCTATTGTAAGCAGGCATAAACTGCTCGCTGATATCCACGAGCCAAGTTTCGATAAACTCTGGGAATAACTCCCTAATCATTGGGTCTTCTGGTAGTTTCATATATGATTTTGTGTTTTGATTATAAAATGTATTAAAATACTGAAGAAAGCTGTAAGCCGAATTCTGTCATAGGGTTATGAATTTGATCATCTCCCCGAGGCAGTTATTTATCTATGATAGCGGTTGCACGCTACCTAAAGCAATCTACCCAAGAACGTCGCCTACTCTATAAAGCAAGCATCGGGCGGACAACCCTGCGCTAAATAAATAGCACGCTCTCTTATTTGATCTTGCTCCGAACGGGGTTTACATATATCTCGCTGTCGCCAACGAGATCGGTGAGCTCTTACCTCGCCATTTCACCCTTACCCGGCATAGTCTGCTCCCGCAGAGTAATATATAGCTGGGCGGTATAATTTCTGTTGCACTTTCCGTCAGCTTTTTCTCGAGATGACTTGCACCTATGAGACGTCGCTGCCTTCGCGTTACGAAGCGTTCTGTCCTGTGGAGTTCGGACTTTCCTCGTGATATATTTCAATCCCGCAACTGCCCGCTTTCCCCATATTTTAATAAAAAGTTTTATAAAGTGTTAGTAAATTAGATAAGATCTAATATATCTTGGTCTATTGGTAATTCCTCTGTGTATATTATTCTTCCGCAGTTTTCGCAGTAGAATATTTTATCTTCAGAGTTTCTTAGTTCCACGTTTTTCTGAGGTGGAATCAAAGAGTAGCAACCAGTGCAGCTGCTTTTCTTAGCTGGGATAACTGCATCGTGGTGCAAGTGTCTGATGCGTGTGTATTCAGCATATCCTGCTTCGGAGATATGGCTCACGAGCTCAGCTCTTTTAGTCTTTAGGATTTGCAATTCTTCATTTTGCTCAGATGAAATCTCTTCCAGTTCAGCTTTTAGAGCTTGCAGATCAGCATTTACTTTTTCAGCATCTTGTTTCTGTGTTTCGAGCACATTAGTAAGATTTTCTTCCTTCACACCGGCGTTACGCAGCTCTTCAGTCAGGCGTTCAGTTTCGCTTCTTGTGTGGTCTATTTCCTTAGTAATAGCGTCGAATTCTTTATTATTTGTTACGTTGAATTGTTTATCTGCGAGTTTTTCTTCTTTTTCTTTAAGAGTTTGAAGAGTAAGCTTAGATTCAACTTTGAACTTTTTAGTATCGTTTAGAATTCCTTCGGTTTCTTTAACGATATTCAGTAAATCATTATAGCGTTTTTCTAGTTTTCTGATCTTTTGTGGAAGGTCTCCGCAATCTTCTTGGAGCTCATCAAATTTAAGATCAACGATTGAAAGTTCTGCTAAATATTGTATTTCTGATTTCATCAGCATTTGCCTATCTTTATAGTCTTAGATTGTATTTTCTTTAAGTAATTATTATTTATAAACTACGGGGTTAGTATCTAACTTCGAGTAGCTTATCTCAAGTTTATTCTGCAGCAAGCGGGAGAGGGCAGAGTGTATTCCTTCTGGCACGAATTGCTCCATTTCGGAGTGCCCGGGGTCTATGATAGTGATTTTCCCTTCGGCTTCGTGGAATTTATGATAAGTGCAATCCCCGGTGATGATTACATCGCAATCTTTTGCTATTGCCTGCGATATATAGGACGAGCCACTTCCCGCCACGATAGCGATTCTATTGCAAGGGGTGCTGTCGTCGAATTTATTGCATTTAAGCGGTGAATTGCAAAGGGATTTCACCTTATTCACTAAATCCTCTACTTTAAGGCTTTGCTTAGCAGTGGCTATAACGCCCATACCGCAGTTTTCGTATTGTGGCATTTCCTCTAACCAGCTGGAAAACTCCAAGCCCAGGGCGCGCATAAATAGTATATTCGTTCCTTCTTTATAGGTATCGAATATAGTATGCACAATGTATAGGGAAATTCCATTTTTAAGCAGTTTTGCGGTCAGCCTTCCCACTCTATTATCATCTAATATGCTTTTCAGTGGCATATAGATTAGCGGGTGAAACGCGATAATCATATCGGCATTTCTGCTAATTGCCTCGTCTATTACTGCATCGTTTAGTTCGTAAGCTATATTTACATTATGGACTTCCTCTGAGCTTTGAATCTGCAAGCCTACTCTATCGCCTTCGACTGCAGCCCCCAGCGGGAACTCTTTTTCTATTATTTTAACGAAATCCTGTATATTCATTATAGCTTTTTTTGTATATTTGTTTTTTGTAAGTTTACAATTCATGGAATGTAAATTTTATTGAAATACAAGTTTCAATAAAGAAGAGCATGATACTCTACTATTTACAAATTACGGAACGTAAATTTACGCAAAAATATATTTTTATAAAAATATAAAGATTACAATATTCCTAATTACTATTAAATAAGTAAGAAAAATAAGCGATAATATATATTAAGTGGAAATCAATATGACAGTAAATAGAATAATGAAAATTATTATTGCTGCTGCGGTGGCAATTTTCTTATGCAGTGGAAATGCTTTTGCTCAGTTTGCTCAGCCAATACCAAGCGATAAAGATACAAGTATAGTATTCGAGCCAAGTATGGATCTGCGTCAGAAAGCCGGAACTAAGTTCGATAAAACAAGCTACTTTGGTCCAAATATTTTGTTCTCTGACCACGGCGTGGCTCTGGGCATATTCTATAACTATGCTATCACTCAGGATATGTATCTAGCGACTCAGCTATTCATAGGCGGGGCGCATAATACTGATGAATACGAACTCTGGGACCCAGAAGCTTACGATTACCGCGTGCCGAACAAAGTAAATAGACTATACCAAATGCCTGTTTCAGCTGGACTGAAGTATAATCTATTCTCCAGCTTTATGTCCAAAAAACTACAACCATATTTATCAGCTGGCGGTGGCTTCGACGTGATTATGGCAACGCCCTATAGCAAGGAGTTTTTCTCTGCTTTCGGCGATGCGATGACTTATATTCGTCCTTTGTGGTACTTCGGAGTGGGGATAGATATAGCAAGCGGACGCTCTGCTATAAACTTTAATATGACTTATTATCATATTCCATTCGGAGATAAGGGCTTAGAGTCTATAAAGAACAAGCCGATAACAAACTTTGGAGGAGTGTTTCTCGGCTTGGCTTATGCATTTTCTTTGGGAGAATAAAGAGCTAAACTCTGCTCAATGAATATGTAGAATATTGTCCGTAGGCAAGTCCTATGTTTGTGTAAAGATGTAGCAGTGCTATAGTAGCTCTAACGATTTCTCTTATCTAATACTTGTGTATTTATTCTTCGTTATCAGCTCCGAACATAGCGAGTTGAGTAAATGCCATAACAAGAGCAGGGTCTAGAACTGCGATATCTTCTTTCATAAGAGAAGTATCTATATTGGAGAAAACAGATACGCTTCCGGTTTGTCTTACGGTCAGGCTGGATACTCTATTATTTTCTTTGCTTAGGAAGATTACTTCATCTGGCTCGAATAATACCACATTGCTGCAGTTATGAAGTTCATAGTAACCTGTTGAAGATATGATAGATACGAGTGCTTGGCTTTTTTCTGTGTCGCTTCTTTTTATATCTGTATATACGTTTAGATAAGTAATCTTTTTTGGTTTATCTTCATTAATTGCCCAGCTATATGCGTTATCACTTGGTTTAGCTGGATTGCCAAACAGTTTGGAGATGTTATGAATGTCGTTAATATTCATATCATTAAAAGAAATAGTTAATAAAAAGTAATTCAAATTAATAATAATTTATCAAATTTACTAATATATTTTTTAGCAAACCTTGATTTTTTCT
>JBHADY010000187.1:0-5334 GCA_041855325.1 Ignavibacteriota bacterium | reverse complement strand
TAATATTGGTACTATCTGTATTATTATTCTTTTTTTTACCTTTCTTCGTGTCTTTAATTGGCTTAGAAGCGCAAGCAGGAATAGTGGTAATCTCGTAACTTAACTCTTTGATTCTCATAGAGGTTAGTACGTCGCGAAGTGTGCTGGCACGCTTATCAAGTAGTGACTCCATAGAGTGTTCCTTTTTGCCTTTTTTACCTGCGAAGTAAGTATCCTCTGCACTAATGTATATGTTAAGCTTCACGTTTGAGTTAGAAGTCAGGAACTGCTTTATCTTTAACAGTTGCAATAAGCCTTCATCATTAATCACATTGGAATTACTGCTGAATGCGTTCGCCGTGCAGATAACATCGCCTTTGGCAATCGTATTCAGTTCCATATTCATCGTAATTTCTTGATATTCCTTCTTCTTGGGTATGCTGAGTATATTCTCAGTATTCAGTGGGATATATCCTTCAGTAACGACTACGTAATCCTTACCAGAAGGCAACACAATGCTATATTGACCATTGATTTCACTTTGAGCTCTAATGATATCGCCGGCATCATCAACGAAATAAATAGTGGTTTGTATAGGCTCGCGAGTATCGTGCTTATAGAGCATACCAGTAATCAAGGCAATATTTTCGTTTTGCGTCAAAGCCATATTTACTTGAAAGAAAGTGAACAAGATTATTAGGAATATACTTTTTTTCATAATTACATTACATACAAAAATAAACACGCAATATAATGATTTTTCGTGAATTTTTCTAATGAATTATGAGTTTAGTCCCTGCAATAATGAGCAAATAGTATCGTCAAACTATATCGAAAGGATAAGCATTATTCATAATATACTATCTTAAGTAAAGCACTTTATTTATCATAATTATCAATGATTTACACACTTCAGGATATTATCGCCTTTAATGAAGAGCGCGAGAGAAAGCACCAAGTTCATTCCAGCCTTCCGATTAATCGTAACTTCCAGTATAAACTAAAGTTAGCTCTCTTTAAACTAATGGGAAGGCACAATAAACGCATTGATCTTACTAGAATTAAAGATTTCTCAAATATTAAGCGCATTCTGATTATGCGATATGATGTAATCGGCGACTATATTGTATCTTCTTCTATTATAAGACACCTAAAGGAAGTGCTTCCTAATGCTGAAATAGATATTATAGTTAGCGAGAAGAATGCCCTGCTCGCAAAGAACGACCCAAATATAAACGAGTATCATCAGATAAAATATAGTAAGTCCTATAATTTTAACTACTTTAAGCTGCGTTACTTAAGAGAGAAAAATTATGATATCGTCTTTGCTTTGATTGACTCCAAGGTAACGAAATCTGCCTTTGCTACTTACTTCGCAGCGCCAAAAGCCGTGAAGATTTCCTCGCATAATGTGCATAATTTCGAGATTTACTCCTCATTTTTTAATATACTTACGAAAGATGAAGAGAAGATTAAATCCTGGACGAAAAAGATGTTCAATTATGGGGCTATGCTGCTTCCAAAGGATGATGAAATCAGCTATTTAGATAAGCTGGCAAGACCATATATTGTGTTGAATCAAAAGGCGATAGATATTATTAACTCACTCTGCCAAAAGTATCATATTAACTATAAACCTAATATAGATAATATACTTACGAAAGATGGCGACCTCTCCAAATTGAACCAGCACGAAGGCCGGGAATACTTAATCCTGAACATTGCGGGGTCTAAGCAGAGCCGCGTTCTGCCAGAGGCAACTATACGCCAGATAGTCGAACACATAAGCGAGAAATACCCTAAGCTTCTAATCTTCATAACGGGTGGTCCGGCATACAAAGACTTGAGCGAAAACCTTGAGAAATCAATGAATAGGGAAAACCTGAAGGCTCTAAATACGGATCTCCTTTCATTTATGGGACTTATAATGGGTGCAAAATTAGTGATAACGCCCGATACTTCAGTTTCTCATATTGCAGCTATCGCTCAGGTGAGCCAAGTGGTGATCTACGTCTCCGAGGGGGCGCTGAATGATTGGTTCCCATATAACTCTCCATTTATACCAATTCTCTCTCCAGATAAAGATTCTATAAGTGCTATACCTATCAATGAGATACTTGATTCAGTTGATATATTCTTGCAGGGAGTTAAGTCCGAGTACATTATTCATTTACCCGAGCCAAAATAATGGATATAATAAGGGAAAATCATATTAACTCCGTGCTGATTCTCCGCCAAGATAGGATAGGGGATTTAATAGTTAGCGAGACTTTCGTTCGCAAGCTGGGAGAGAAATACCCGCTTCTTAAGATTGATATACTCCTCGGAAAGCGAAATAATAATGCTAAGTTTATAGTGCAAGATTATGTAAATTCGGTTTTAATCTATCATCAAAAACCAGTGAAGGATATTGCAAATCTACTAAAGCTTAGAAATCATTATGACTTAGTGATAGATCTCCTCGATAAACCATCTCGCACGAGCCAGTTTATTCGTAAGATACTGAAACCACGATTCACAGCCGGCTTCGATTATGAACTGAACAAGGATTATGATTTTAAAGTTCAAGCACTTAGCAGACTTGAATATCACATAGTAGAGCGCACAAGTAAACTGCTTGAGCTTTTCGATTATGATTTATCTAAACTTGACTATAAGTATAAAATTAAGACGCTTCCCACTAAAAGTGAGACGGTAAAAAGTATTAAGTCCAAAGGAAATAAGCTATTTATCATTAATATCTCTGGTTCGCACGAATCGAGAAATTGGGGAGTCGAGAACTATATCAGCTTCATAAAACTTGTAGAAAGGGAATATCCTGCTTATGCTTTTCTTCTCCTTTACACAGGTGATTTAAGCCAGCAGGCGCAAGAAATAGCCCAAACCACTGGGGCAATCGCTCACCCGCTTATTCCTTCCTTCGAGGAATATGTATCTGTGCTAAGCGAAGCGGATTTTATATTAACTCCGGACACCGCAGCTGTGCATATTGCCTCAGCTTTTGATATTCCGCAGGTGTGTCTTTTCGCCAGAAATATACACAAAATCACTGCAGATGAGCTTCCTTGGTATCCGTATAAATCTCAATATTATGCCTTTGGCGAGGAAGATGATAATATGAAGTGCATAGCCCCGCAGGCAGTATTCGACGCCATAAAAGATGTGATTTAATCAAGACAAGTAAATCAATCTAACTAATAATAAAAAAGGACACTTAAGTTAACAAGCGTCCTTTTTATTTTTGTTGACATTAATCTTACTTTACTTTTGATTCTTGAGTAGCAGGTAAGAAATTCTTAGCTAATGCGAATGCACCAAATAAGATACCGCACCATACTAAATCACCCAAAAGACCAGTTCTGTAGAAAGGAATAGCTGCTACATAGCAAGCGCCTAAACCTTCCATATTTTTTGGATACATATCGTATTGTGCCCAAACTGCGAAGTTTGTGATAATAAAGAATAGAGTAGATGAAGCCAAAGAGCCACCCACAATCTTAGGAGCAGTTATTTTCTTAGACGTTAATTTTCCGATTACAACGCCCAAAGCGATAGAGCCATAGACAGCCCACATTAATCCGTGGAAGCCAATGAATGCGTCTGATAAAAGCATCATACCCAATGGAAGTGCAAAAGCAAGTCTTTTATCCTTAATGTAAGCACCACCAAATAGAGAAAGAGCTATAACAGGCGAGAAGCCATTAGCAATACCCAAAGAATGAGTGATAACTCTCGAGAGAGCAGCAAGTAAGATTAATCCTGCCACGAGAAGAGTTAATTGTTTAGAATTTTGTTCCATTATATAATACCTATGGATTAGTTAGTAAATTTAGTTTACATAATATAAATTATATTCAGCATTATTTTTTCTTATCTTCAGCCAGCATATTTTTCAGCGTGTTTAAGAATTGCGTGCTATTGTTTTTAATTTGGTCAGATAGTTTGTTTTTCATTTCATCGTGGAGCATTTTTTTCATTAGCTCTTCGTTTTCGCTATAGTTTATCTTTTTTTCTATAGCTTTTGAGTTATCTAACTTTTCGCTATTATCTTTGTTGGCTGACATATAAGTGCCCAAATCTAATAATATTGAACAATTTATTTACTTTATCTTATAGAACGGATTTCCACACACTATTATTGTTAATAGCATATTTTGGTTTTCCTTTTAATTTATGCTTATCGAATGGAGTGTTCTTTGATTTGGATCGGAATAGCTCTTTTTTAACAGTCCATTCTTCCTCTGGTGCGAATACGGATAGATTTGCTTTTTCGCCTTTATTAATGAGAATTTCTGGTAGGCGGCAAATTTTGCGTGGATTCACACTCATCAACTCTATTATACGAGAAAGTGATATATTATGTTTCCAATGAAGTTCATTTAATGTTACGCCAATAGCAGTTTCTAATCCGACAACGCCATTTGGAGCAGATTCGAACTCTACGTCTTTTTCGTGGAGTGCGTGCGGAGCGTGGTCAGTAGCTATACAGTCGATAGTTCCATCCCTTAGTCCTTCGATAATAGCATCAATATCAGATTGATCTCTTAGCGGAGGATTCATCTTGGTATTTGGATTAAATTCGCAAATTATATTGTCATTAATGCTAAAGTGATGCGGAGTAACTTCGCAAGATACTCTTTGCTCATTAGCTTTAGCATTTCTGATGATATTCACGGCTTCTTTAGTGGAGATGTGCATAGCGTGGTAACGGCAATTGCCCACGTGGCGAGCCATTTCTACGTCTCTATAGATTATAGTAGATTCAGCTATGTTTGGATATCCTCTTAAGCCGAGCTTAGTAGTGATTTTTGATTCATTCACAGAGAAATCTTCAGTTAGGCTGTGGTCTTCGCAGTGCTGAGCGATTAAGAGGTCGCGAGTAGAAGCATAATCGAATGCTCTATTTAGCACTTTGGAGTTGCTCACGCTATGGCCATCATCAGTAAAGAGAACTACGCCAGCTTCTTCGAGTTCGAACATTTCAGTAAGTAGTTTACCTTCCAAGTTCTTAGTAAGAGCAGCAGATGGAAATACATCCACTAATTGACCATTTGCTCTTGTTTTGATGAAGTTAACTACAGCAGCATTATCAGTTACGGGGTTAGTATTTGGCATACTTACAACGCCAGTGAATCCACCGTTAGCAGCGGAATTAGTACCAGTGATAATGTCTTCTTTGTATTCATAACCCGGTTCGCGCAGGTGTACGTGCATATCTAAGAAACCGGGAGCTACTACGAATTCCCCTGCTTCTACGATTTCAGTATTGTTATCTGCTTTTGCTTCGGAGCTGTCGCAGTGTTCGATTACACCGTCTTTTACCCAAAGATTTACTTTTTCATCAATATTTTGGCT
>JBHADY010000186.1:0-4984 GCA_041855325.1 Ignavibacteriota bacterium | reverse complement strand
TTAGGCAACCAGTTATTAATCCTCGGTGCTGTATTCTATAAAAACATTCCAATTTGGGCGACTTGGGCAGTATTCGTAGTTGCTTGCCTCATCTCTATGGTGGTAATGCTCTCTATGCTTAAATGGCTCGAAAAAGTATCAGCTAGCAATAGCTAATCTTTTAGAATAAAACTTTGCAAAAGCCACTGCGTATTAATGCGGTGGCTTTAGCTTTTTATCGCATTTGAATATGAACATACTATTAGTAGATAATAATGATTCTTTCACCTATAACTTGGTGGACTTATTCCGCAGAGCAGGGGGGAGCTATAAAGTCTTGCCATCGCCTGAGTTGCAGATAAACCAGCTGCAGGGGCATACGCATATAGTTATCTCTCCGGGACCTATGCTGCCAAGGGATTTCCCCATTCTGAAAGAAGTTATTTCATATTCACTCGAAGCTAAAAAGCCACTATTGGGTGTGTGCCTCGGCTTTCAAGCGATTGGAGAGTACTTCGGCGGGAAGCTCGCTCGCTTAAGCAAAGTAACACACGGACAAAAACATATTATCAAAACCATAGGAGAAAGCAAACTGTATTGCGGGCTGCCCAATGAGATTGAGGTGGGATTATACCACTCTTGGCATTTGCAGGGCATAGAAAACACCCTGCTGAAAGTTACCGCACTGAATGCCAATAATACAATTATGTCCATTGAACACTCGGAAGCACCTATATTCGGCATTCAGTATCATTTAGAGTCTTTCCTGTGCAAGGAAGGGCTGGCATTATTAACCAACTTCTTAAACGTAGAATGAATATAGATGAGTTTATAAGCAGATTCAACCAGTACTTTAATGAGAAAGTTCCCTTCATCTTCGCGATTGATTATGCGATGAAGAAGCCACTAATATACAGCTTAGACGAGGCGAAAGAAATGGGAATACTATATCATATTCATTCGCATAGCAATACTAATGAAACGCCGAATAAGAGGGCTATTCAACTCGAAAGCAATCCTATAGATTTCGCCAGCTATCGCAAGAGCCTTGACTATGTGGTAGAGAATATTAATAATGGAAACTCATATTTGCTTAATCTAACTTTCCCAAGTGAAGTGAAGATAAACCTAAGCCTCGAGGAGATATTCCATATTGCCGTTGCTCCATATAAGCTTTTAATCAAAGATGAATGCGTTATTTTCTCGCCAGAGGCATTTGTGTATATTAAAGGAAATAAAATCTCCACTTATCCAATGAAAGGCACTATTGATGCCACTATCGTGAATGCTGAAGAAATACTGCTCGCAAACAAAAAAGAAGAGTGGGAGCACAATACCATAGTCGATCTTATGCGAAATGACCTCGCTATGATAGCCGAAAACATAGAAGTTGAGAGCTATCGCTATGTGGAGGAAATAGTAACGAATAAGGGACGCATTCTGCAGACAAGCTCTAAGATTCGCGGAACTCTATCGCAGGAGGTGCTGAAGGACTTAGGAAGGCAGTTCATTAAGTTATTGCCGGCTGGTTCTATCTCCGGGGCGCCAAAGGCTAAGACTTTAGAGATAATCTCTGAAGCGGAAATAGACGATAGAAACTACTACACGGGTGTGTTTGGTATATTCGATGGCGAGATATTGGATAGTGCCGTTTCCATTAGATACATAGAGAAGCGAGATGGAAAGCACTACTTCCGTAGCGGTGGCGGCATCACCTCCAACAGCGATGCCAAAGAAGAATACGAGGAACTAATTCAAAAGATATATGTACCCATTATTTGAATCTCTCTGTGTATTAGACGGCGAAATACTAAATAGCAAGTATCATATTGCTCGCTTTCGCTCTTCATACGAGAGCTATTACTCGCACACCCCGCCTTATGAATTGCTATCATCTATCTGCATTCCAAGTGAATACACCAAAGGCAAAGTAAAGCTGAGGATAGACTATAATGAGACTACTTATAGCACTGTATTTAGTTACTATAAACCCAGAGAAATCAATACCCTAAATCTAATACAATGCGATGATATAGACTATAGTTTAAAGTATGCTGATAGAAGCAAGCTCAATGCCTTAGCCAGCCAGTGCGTCCCAGCAGATGAAGTGCTTATCGTTAAGAATGGGGAGCTAAGCGACACCAGCTTTTCAAATATTATCTTTCTTCTAGGAGATAAATGGATAACACCGCGAAATCCGCTGCTTAATGGCACTTGCCGCCAGAGATTAATAGATGAAGGTATTATAAGCCCGGAAAGCATACGCATAGATGATTTAAAGCTATGCTCTAAGTTTATGCTAATCAATGCTATGAATGACTTCGCCGAGAGCCGCGCTTTGCACATTAGTAACATCATTTTATAACAATAATCAGTATAAATACACGTCAATTTTCCTTTGCATAATATGACATTTAAGTATTGGAGCACAATATGAGTGATATTCCTCTGGAAAATAAAGCTAAGAAACAAGACGAGCAAAAACCCACACGCGAGCAAATACTCGCAAAGAGCATAGATAGGCATATTTCGGTTACTGCGAATGCCGGCTCGGGAAAGACTTCCGTACTTGTTGATAGATACTATAAAATCATCACTGAAGGAGATAAAGCGAATAGTATCCCACCTGTGGAACCACGCGATATTAAGGCTATTACATTCACGAATAAGGCTGCTGCCGAGATGAAGGAGCGTCTGGTTCGCAAGATATCAGACGAGGCACAAGCCACTGCTGACCCTGCTCGCATTGAGTTCCTGAATGAACTGCGCGTAAAGCTATCGAATGCTGATATTTCGACTATTCACAGCTTTTGCGGTACTCTTTTGCGTACTTTCCCTATTGAGGCGGGCGTTTCTCCTAACTTTAGGGAATGCACAGAAGCCGATACTTTCGTTATCCGCAAGCAAGTGATTGGCAGTGTGATAGATGATATTTTGTATGAAATCGGTCAGAACGAGGACAGCGATCCAATCGATGTAGAGGAGTTTAAGGAGTTAATTTATGCCGTGGGTGGTTTGGGCAGGCTGAGCGATTATATCGACAAGTTGATAATCAATAGAATGACTTTCGACAAGGTGAAAGGGAAGTATTCTGCTTCATTCGAAGAACATAGTGAGGTTTATTACAAGAAGATTGATAAGCTACTTAGGGATTTGCTTTTCGAGATAAAAGATAGCTTAATGATGATTTTGGATAATGCTAATTTCAATACACCGTCTCGCTTAAAGTGGAAAGAGGGTATAATTAGCGCAATTTCATTTGTTGAATTTATTACTCAAGGCGTGGAAGAAATGGGACGCGATGTGGTTTTAGAAGACCCATCAATAGTTTTAACTGGTGTTTGGGGTAGCTTATCTGAATGCGGGATATTCAAGGAAAATGGAGAATTAAGCGGCAATAAACTTCTAAAAGGGGCTTTGGATAAGTCAAATAAGGAGTTGATAAATAGTATAAACAAGCCTATAGCAGCTCTCTTTTTCCTGAAGAAAACAGTAGCAGAACGCAGAGCCGACCTCTACCAGTTTAAATACTCCAAGCTCTTAGTTAAGATAACTGAAAAAGCTATCGCAAAGTATGATGCTGAACTTCTTCAGAATGATATGCTCGACTTTGATAACTTAATATTGAAGGCGAATAAGCTCTTAACAGAGTATCCTGATAGGGAGTTAGTAGCAAATACACTTCGTGATAAGATCAAGTATCTAATGGTCGATGAGTTCCAGGATACAGACTCCGTGCAGTATGGGCTTATCAAAGAGATAATACGAAATATAGGAAGTTCTTACGCAAGTAGCTCAAATATTAATAATAATCTATTTATCGTGGGCGATCCTAAGCAGAGCATTTATGGCTTTCGCGGAGCAGATGTTAGTGTTTTCAATCAAGCAAAAGAAGATATAATTATCTCTAACATTTTTGCAAGCGATACATTTAAGCTTGATGGCGAAGAGATTCTGGCTGTAGAGAATGAAGGAAAAGGCGAAATCATCTTAAAGTCCACATTCAGAAATACTCCGGATATTGCCTTTTTTGTTAATGATGTGTGCAATCCAATGTTCGAGGTTACGCCATCGCCTTTTATGGCTAACGAAAATGAAAAAGACGAAGAGCAAAGGGAGTTCGATAAGCAATTTACTAAGTATGGTGTTAAATACGAAGACTTAGTAACTGCGTTAATTTCTGCTAAGTTAGATAAAACTCAGCTTAGAGAAATGGCAGAGAATTTAGAATCAGATGAGTACAGCACAGAGCAAATTACTGATATTATCAATAATCTCGAGGACACGGGCAAGGGCGATAATATTTTCGGCAGTGTTACTTTGCTTAACTATGTAAAAAATAAAAGTTTCGAAAATGAAGAAAGCGATAGAGAAAATAATGATTTGCATCATTATGACTACTTAATCGACCATATACTAAAAGTGAAAGAGGAGACCGGAGCCGATTTTAAGGATTTCGCAGTGGTATCGAGGACTAAACCGCTTTTGGAGGAGCTATCTCTGAAGCTAATCGAAAGGGGTGTGCCTTTCCTTAACCACGCTTCATCTGGTTTTTA
Organism: Ignavibacteriota bacterium; assembly: GCA_041855325.1. Lineage (GTDB taxonomy): Bacteria > Bacteroidota > Ignavibacteria > Kapaibacteriales > UBA2268 > CALLXS01. Next base: position 449 of record JBHADY010000186.1, on the reverse strand, counting down.
TGGTGTTCCAGAGGTGCAGAGTATCATCTCTCTACTTAAGTTCATATCGAACTCAAATGATGATGTTGCCTTTATGAGCGTGCTTCGCTCCAGCTTCTGCGGTTTCGATAACACCGATCTTTACTTCCTTTCTATGGTATATAAGCGACGCGATGATAGCAATATAAACTACTCAAGCCTTTCTATGTTCGAGAAAATGGAGCATATTATTAAATCTAACTATATCCCTGAAAATGAAGAAGTTAGATATAGATTAGATAAGTATAAAGCTACGCATAAGATATTGCGAGAGCTTATCGATACTAAGCTTGATTTAGAACCTGCGATAATGCTGCGCAAGGCATTTGAGCTGTTTAACTGGTATGGCGTGATTAGCGATAGCCCATATCGCGAGCGCATTAAGAGCAATGCTGATAAGATAGTCCAAATGGCAAGGGAATACGTGCGCC
>JBHADY010000185.1:0-2990 GCA_041855325.1 Ignavibacteriota bacterium | reverse complement strand
CTATGGTTTCGGGAAAATCATTATTGACGTTGCCAAGCGGAGAAAAGACCCTAAATTCAAGGAAGAGAAAAACTATGGCCTGAATCATCTTATGGGACCGGCTCTCGTCGTAAAGATTTATCATAAGCTTTCTCCTACTAAGGATATTGATATTAAAGAGCTTGAGAATTGTCCTGCTCTGCCGGCAGTTCCAGTTATGGACAATAATATTTACTATAATGAGTATAAGATTATTGGTCATAGTCCTGTTACGAATGAAGATTTAAATGACAGCATTATTTCGGTTAGCCCGAGCATAACAGGTAGTGATTTGGGAATAGCCTATTTGCAGTATGGTCTGATATACAAAGAAATTCCACTTGAAGAATACAAGAAGCACGAAAAGGAACATTGGGAAAGGTACAGAAACGAAGCGATTGGTTTTTCCTTGTTCGTTTCCGATTTAGAGGACTGCATTAATGAAGGCTCTAATCTCCCATACTTTAGTGATAAGAGTGGTGATCTAAGGAATCCGGAAAATGCTAAAGATAAGGAAGAAATCTTCAAGTTATTCGGATTGGATGCAAGCTTAAATTATGAGGGGAATTTGAAATTAGCGGAGAAGAAGTAGGGTATGATGAAAGAATACAAAACAAAGACCTAGCAATATTCGCTCTTCGGAGAATATGGGAAAAATTTATCGAAAAATAATCTTTTAATGTTTATCTAAATCACAATTTATTAGAAAGGATGTGTTACATGATTACAATTTCATTCAGTAGAGAATCCGTATGTATGGGCGATGATGTTGGAAGTGGTGAATATAAAATTGCACTACAGGACAGCGCTACGCTCGGAGAATTATTAAATGTCATTTTGCGCGGTGACTGTGGCAACGACTGGCCAATTCCTCATACCGTGCCAGCGAGCAACTGGGTGATTCGTTCCAATATCGGTGAGCTTGCCAAAATACTCTCCAACAGCAATGGCGATTACCATATCACCGACTATTGCTGTGACGAACATACATCACTAAAGCAACTCGGGATCAAATGGACTTTTGGTAGCAGAGATTGAGAAGATATGGTACCAGAAAAGAAATTAAAATACGCAAAATTTACAGTAGAAGATATTATTGCAGAATCTCAGGATATTGTGGAACCGATGTGGTGTACGATCAATATCTATGACAGCTATGAGGACTATCTGAAATCGGCAGAAGGATTTACCTTAGAGCAAAGGTATTTATTAGCTATTACTTGGTATTTTGCAGAAGTAAATAATGGCGGACATCATCAGTTTTTCTTTAATTCCACAGGTATTGTCTGGGAAGATGCCCTTAATTGTTTAAAACATTTTGGTATGCCGAAATATGCTGCTAATTTACAAAAAGTAGTGGATTACTGTGGTGGAAGGATTTCCTTTGATAGAGGAGAGAGGTGGAATATGCTGAAAGCACTCGAAGCCAAAAACGAAGAAGAGTTTGATAAGGTATTAGATGAAGCCGATGATTTTGTTTATAATGATGAAGGTGAAGAATCCGAACTTACTTATATCAAAGCCCATCCTGAAAAGTTTGTGTTTGATGGAGTGTACTGGGGGTATTAGAATTGGAATTTGAGTTTAAAAAAGTGTTTTAGAAAATTATGTTGACGGATGAGCAAATATTTTAAAGATATGGACTTAAATAATCTTTGGAAAGAAAGTGGCTATTATGCTGAAAAGTGCACAGGCGCACCGCTTACGGATGAAATGGTAGCGGAGGCTGAGAAGAAATTAGGGTATAAGCTGCCACAGGCTTACATAGAGCTTATGAAAATTCAAAACGGTGGGAAGCTAAGGAGAAATGTTTGGAAGCATGAAGATGTCGATAAAACGACCGTATATGAGGTGGTTACAGAGGCATTTTATAGTATAGGAAGCGAAAAGGATCTTTCACTTTTTGGAGAGTTCAGTAATGAATTTTGGTATAATGAATGGGAATATCCGAGAAATGTTGGCGTGATTATAGCGGAAACTATTTCGGGTGGGCATGATATGATCTATCTTGACTACAGAGAGTGCGGAAAAGACGGCGAACCGAGAGTTTCTGTATGCTTTCAGGAATCTGACTATGAGATAGTGGTACTTGCGAATTCTTTTGAGGAATTTATCTCTAAACTGATTACAGAAGAAGAATTGGATAAGCTTTATGAATCCTAAAATACAGAAGAAATCATCGAGTTTTTGCAAGAGAAAGAGCTCGCTGCAAATAATGAAGGCGGGAAGAAGTATTATAAGGAATTGATAGAGAAGATAATAGATGGAAATTAAGACCATTTAAAGGAAAGAAAAATGAATCAATATCTACAAGAATACATAAAGCTAAAGAAGAACTTCGAAGAGTGCGACGGAAATAAAGCAAGTGTCGTCGCGCTGTATGAATTTGCTGATAGGTTCGTAAAATGCTCTGAGCAGGAAGCAAAGGAAGTGCTGGTCGATGTCTATCGCATCTTGGGCTTGATGAAAAGTGCATTTCAGTTGTTCTCCGGCTTTGCTGATTTAAACGACCGCAAGCAGCATACTAAATATCTCACGCTGAGGAAGTTTTCGGATAGCCAAGGAGATAGCTATCCTCTGCCCAAGCCACTCACCGAACTCGAACTTAAGGAAAGAGAAGCTAAATTGGCAAAATTACCTAAGTTCCGCTATCATCCCGATCCCTTAGCAACTGAAGCTTTCGAAGAAGGAGAAGCCAAAATCTGTCCTTGTTGCGGAAAGCAAAGCACTATTTATTACAGCACAAGACCATACTGCAGAGAAAATGTGGATAATCTCTGTCCGGAGTGCATTGCCAACGGGAAAGCTGCAGAGAAGTACGACGCTATATTTATACAAGGGGCTGATTTGGACGAACCAGACAGAGAGAAAGAAGATGAATTATTCCACCGAACTCCCGGCTATATTAGCTGGCAGGGGGAATATTGGCTGTCTTGCTGCAACGATCACTGCGAATACCTTGGCTCAGTTGG
>JBHADY010000184.1:0-3524 GCA_041855325.1 Ignavibacteriota bacterium | reverse complement strand
CTACGATAGTGAAATCAGCAGCGAATTTTGCTAATACTTCCTCATCTTCGATTCTATTGAACATATTGCCTGCGAAAATAGCTTGCCAAGCGAACTCTGTAATTACTCTTACGTTCAATTGGTGAGCTGGGTCTGCACCCACATAAGTATCCAATAGGTATACTTCTTTTCCAGTGAGGTACTCCTGCATTTTTTCGTAGATTTTATCGAACTGCTCCGGTGAAATCGGTTTATTTGCTGACCAATCCACAGTGTTTTCAGTTTCCGCATCTTTTACGACAAACTTATCATTAGGCGAGCGACCAGTGAATTTACCGGTATCAACGACTAATGCTCCTCCTTTAACCAAGTGAGCTTCATTGTTAATGATAGCTTGTTCATAGAGTTTCGCTACTGGGTAATTCCAGTGCACTTTGCTTAGATTTTTTAATCCCAAGTATTCTAGGTCTTGGGCTTCGCAATTACATTTACATTTACAAGGCATATATCCTCCTTTTTTTTGTTGTAATATTTGTTAATAAATTAAGTGGTTGTTATATATGTAGTTATATTAGTATTCTGAATTTAGATTAGAAAGGAACGTCGTCCCATTCTTCACTTTCTAAGTCAGCGTTATATTCTTCTTGCTTTGGCATTGTGGCGTTACGTGGAGAACTTGCTTGTGGAGCTGGTGCTGAGTATGAACTTTCTCCGCCAGCATTTTGAGCATCTTTTCCTCCGAGCATAATCAATTCATTTACCACAATTTTAGTTCTATAGCGAGTGATACCATCTTTCTCAAAAGACTCTGTCTTTAGCTTTCCTTCTATGTAGAGCTTTTGTCCGCGTTTCACGTATTTATTAACGGTATCAGCTAATCCGCGCCAGCACTCTAAGTTGTGCCATTCAGTTCTATCTTCGTAAGTATCATTTGCATTTTTGAATGATTCAGTAGTTGCGAGCGTGAAGGAAGCTACGCTCACTCCGCTTGGGATTACTCTATATTCTGGGTCTTTTCCTACGTTACCCAAAAGAGTAACTTTATTTACACTATAAGCCATAATTTTCTTCTTTTCTTATTATTCTGTTTTTTTTGTTTAATTCATCTATCTTCGCCTGATAGCTATCAATTTTACTTTGATATTCATCTGTCTTATCAGGGTGGATAGTTTTAAGTTTTTCGAGCATATCAATTGCTTCGACATAGGCGCCCTGCATAGCAAGTATATTGACCATAGTATCGCTGACGATGGCAACGGAATCATCTTCGCTTTCGGAGTAATCCACCACTTCCTCATCACTAAGATTCATATTTCTTGCATCAATATTAAAGGAGAAATTATTCAGCTCCATATTTGGAATTTCATCTATATTGAACTCCGGAGCAGGCGGGATAGCCCTATAACTATTCTCCACTTCATTTGTAGCGCCGCCTATATTAGTAGGTGTGTTATTAAGACCTGGGAGGGAATTCAGTTTATTAGCTTGGAACTTTCTGCCGCTGGCTCTTTTTCCCATAAACTTCAGCGCGAAACCACGCATACCTTTGTACTTCTCGGAGTAATCAGTATAGTAGTTATATTCTTCGTCGCTGTAGTTTGTTTCCACTTCTTGGATGACGAGTTCCTCGTCGGAAATGTCATTATTTTCAGGGTTATTGCCATCGAACTTAGCTGTGAATTCTATCTCTGGAATTACTGCTTCCGGCTGCGTGTATATAGTGCTTTCGAAGGCATCTTGCATAGCGCTGGCGAACTTTTGATACTCGCCGAGTTTATCTGCTTTACTTGATACTTCATCGCTAATTGCGTCAATCATTTCGCCTGCAGCAGCCCCTGCGATTATCCCTTCTCCTGCATTCATAAACGCAGATTCTGCGAGTGGTATATCACCAATATTCAGCTCTATCTCTTCAGGCATCTGAACTGATTCAGGTATTTCAAATTCTTCAGTAGTATCTACTTCCCCTGGAATAACTATATCATCAATTGTACTTATTTTTTCAGAATAAATCATCTCATCAAATTCTGACATCTGATTTAGATCATCATACTCATCAGGAATTTCCACTTCTTCCATTGCCTCAAAATTGGAGAGTGGGTCATATTCTAGATTTTCCACTTTTTCGTTAGACTCGGAGATTGCTTCTTCAGCTGATGGTGCAACTGGTTCTCTATCTAATTTAATTTCCGCAGTGAGGGCTTCCCAATTCATATCACTAAGCTCTTCCGGACTTGGAGTATTATCCTCAGTCGGTGCTTCATCAATTAAGGTCTCTTTAATTAGAGCTTCTTCTGGCATGACTTCCACAGTCAGCTCTTCTTCAGATATGATTTCATCAACAGAGATGTCATCAATAAACTTTTCTTCTGCTACAGTTTCTTCGATAGGCGTATCTTCTGCTTCGGCAGTAACTTCTTTGTTTGCTATATCCTTAGGATTATGCATTTCTTTAACTATCTCATCAGATGAAATGCCTATCTCTGCGAAATCGTCAATTGTGATATTATCGTGGTTTTCTTCTATGGGAACTTCCATATCATTGGACTGTTCGGAAAAGATATCACCTTTTTCTTCGCTTTCCTCGCTAATTGTATCCTCATCCACTTTGGTTTCTTCCTCGCGGATGCGCTGCTTTTCTTCAAAGCTATTTATTTCTTTTTCTAAATACGCCGCTACATAGTCTAAGTCTATATTTTGCTTAGCCTTATCTATGTATTGCTTTGCTCTATCTACTCCTTCGGCTTCTAAAGCAGCTTTTATAGCTACTAAGTACGCCGTGGGATAGTCAAAATACTTTGCTAATCCCTCGTCGCACAAACTTAACGCTTGCTGCAAGTCGCCATTTTCTATGAGTTTATACGCCTCAACTGCAAATAGAGCTGGATTATTCATACTTAGAAGTTAATACTTGTTTTTATACCGAAAGTGTAGTACTCTCTCTCAAAGGAGATAAAGTCAATATGGAGAAACGGATATATAGAAAATTTATTTTCGGTTTCGTTTGGCAATTTAAATTCATACTCTACGCCAGCTCTAAGCAGGAAGTTAATTCTGCTTTCTGGAGTAGAAAGGAAATAATCATTCGGCTGCGATGGATTATCCCCCTGCACTAAGTAAGATACACTCTTAGTATTTGCTAAGCCCGGACCCAGCAAGAAGCTAAGGTTATTCAGTCCGAATATATTATGCTTATATACTGGCAAGCCGAGTGCGAATTCTAAGTTTTCCGCAAAAATGCCATTAAAGAAGACTCCGAAACCGAGGTCGCTTCTTTTTTTCTTAATTTCGTAATTTAATGCAAGGTTAAACCCGGATAGCTTATCAGACGCAACAGTGTATCCCGCTGATATTCCCGCGCGATGCCTATATGGATTAAAGTTCGTCTGTTTATCTGTTCTTGTCCTATATTGAGCATTAGTAAATGCCTGAGGCAGAATCGCAAGAACAATCAATAGCGATGATATAATAAATTTCTTCATAATATAATGATAATTAGTCCTAAGAATAGCAAAAATAAGAAAAAGGGATTATATAATTGATAT
>JBHADY010000183.1:0-5771 GCA_041855325.1 Ignavibacteriota bacterium | reverse complement strand
CTTACTCTCGGCTCTGATGGCAAATACACTGCTACTTTAGAAGGCACTCCGAACACTGAACTTGCAAGCATTGATTACTACATCTCTGCTTCTACTTCAGCTAAGACTATGACTTCTCCTATCACTGCTCCTAATGGCTTCCACAATGTTGATTTCATTAAATCAAACGTAGAAGAAGTAGCAAACAATAACTTAATGTGCTATCCGAACCCAGCAAGAGAAAACCTATACGTAAACTTAGGAATGACTGCTGAAGACGGAACTATCACAGTTCGCATTATTGATGCAAGCGGAAAAGAAGTATACGCGAACTCTTTCGTGAATACTGATTCCCTCCCAACTATGTCTATTAACACAGATGCTCTCCCAGCAGGTAGCTACATTATGTCCGTTACAGCTGCAGGCAAATCAAACAGCGGTAAATTCACTATCGTTAAGTAATTGATATTGCGTAATAGACAATTAACCTATACAGGAAAGGCTATCTACTTTGAAGTGGATAGCCTTTTTCTTTATCTTTATCTAATTCTTACTAAGTCTTAGTTTCTAAAGACTTCGTCTTTATTAGCTTCGTTTAATTCGCTGGGAGATACTAAATCATCTAAGAAGCGTCTATCTTTATCGGATAGCTCAGCTGGCATATCCTCTGAGGTGAAAGTTAGTCTATCTTCGCCTTCTTTCACGTCCCCTGTGATGATAGTATGGTTCTTAATTCTTCCGTTTAGTATTTCATCAGCTAAGTCATCTTCGATGTATCTTTGAATAGCACGCTTCAGTGGGCGTGCGCCATATTTTTCATCGAAGCCCTTATCCACGAGGAAATTACGAGCAGATTCAGTAAGCTTAAATTCCATATTATTCACCTTCAGTCGCTTAGCCAAGCGGTTAAGCTGAATATCGATAATCTGCGAAATATCTTCTTTCTTCAGGTTTTGGAATATGATGAATTCATCAATTCTATTGATAAGCTCTGGGCTGAAGAGGCTTTTCACAGCTTCGTCAATTGTGTCCTTCATATATTCATCATTAGAAGCTTTCTTATCTTCGGAGAAGCCTATCTTTCCGCCGGCGCGAATATCCTTCGTGCCTATGTTCGAAGTCATGATGATGATAGTATTCTTGAAGTCCACTTTTCTTCCGTTGCCATCGGTTAATTGGCCATCGTCGAATATCTGCAGCAATACGTTAAATACATCGCTGTGTGCTTTTTCGATTTCGTCTAAGAGGACGATGGAATATGGCTTGCGACGCACTTTTTCAGTTAGCTTACCGCCTTCTTCGTATCCTATGTATCCCGGAGGCGAGCCAATCAACTTGCTTACTGAGTGTTTTTCCATAAGCTCGCTCATATCCACTCTGATGATAGCATCTTCGCTATCGAACATAGTGCGGGCGAGTGCTTTAGCAAGCTCTGTCTTTCCGACGCCAGTAGGACCGAGGAACATAAACGAACCAATAGGGCGTTTCGGGTCTTTTAGTCCAGCGCGAGCACGGCGAATCGCCTTCACCAAGACTTCTATCGCTTTGTCTTGCGCAACGACTTGTCCTTTCAGCACATTGCCCATATTCTTTAGTTTTTCGTTTTCAGCTTCGGCTACCTTATTCACAGGAACACCTGTCATCATAGCGATGATATCAGCGATATCCTCTTCGGTAACGTCATAGTAAGTCTCGTTCGTGGCGTTTTCCCATTTATCTTTTTCTACTTCCAATTCCGAGAGTAATGTTTTTTCTTTATCACGCAGGCGAGCAGCTTCTTCGAAGTCTTGGCTCTTCACGACGAGGTTCTTCTGCATTTTGATATTATCGAGTTCTTGCTCTAAATTAATAATATCCTGCGGAACACTTACGTGTCTTAGCCTTACGCGAGAGCCAGCTTCATCAATCACATCGAATGCTTTATCTGGGAAAGCTCTATCACTAATATATCTATCAGAGAATCGCACAGCTGCTTCTATAGCCTTTTCAGAGTAACGCACTTTATGGTGTTCTTCATACTTAAATTTCACTTTTCTAAGTATGGAGAGGGTTTCACTTTTAGTAGGTGGTTCTACTACTATTTTCTGGAAGCGACGTTCCAAAGCACCATCTTTTTCTATGTGCTCTCTGTATTCATCAAGCGTGGTAGCGCCTATGCACTGAAGCTCACCGCGAGATAGAGCCGGCTTGAACATATTAGAAGCATCAAGAGAGCCTGGAGATCCACCAGCACCCACGATAGTATGAATTTCATCTATGAAGAGGATAACGTTCGGAGTTTTTTCCAGCTCATTCATTATGGCTTTAATTCTTTCTTCGAACTGTCCGCGGTATTTAGTGCCAGCCACAAGTGCACCTAAGTCTAATGATACTATGCGTTTATCGAACAATAAGCGTGGCACATTTCGCGAAATAATATTAATAGCTAAGCCTTCCACGATAGCAGTTTTTCCCACACCAGGCTCGCCAATAAGCACAGGATTATTCTTCTTCCTTCGCACAAGCACTTGTGTAAGCCTTTCTATTTCCTTCTCTCTTCCTATTACGGGATCGAGGGCGTCTTTCATAGCCAGCTTAGTTAAGTCTCTGCTGAAGTTATCAAGCACCGGGGTTTTCGGAATTTCTTTCTTTTGGTTATGGATTGTTCCTCTGTTTTTTGGTGCGTTTGCATTAGAAGATGATGATTTATCTTCTTGTTGCATTGGCTTATAACTTAAACTTTTTCCTGACAATACTTGGTCTAATTCGTTGCGAACTGAATCATAGCTCACAGAGAAATCTCTCAGTACCCCGGCAGAGATATTATCTTCATCTCTTAATAGCGATAGTAATAAGTGTTCTGTGCCGATTAACTCAGCTTTATATAGTTTCGCCTCGAGGACGGTAATCCTTAGGACCTTTTCTGCTTGTTTGGTTAGCGGAATAGCCCCAGAGCCGGGCATTTCGCTTGCCCCGCCTGCTAAAGTTTCTTCCACCGCTCTGCGCACTTGGAATAAGTCAACTCCCAAGTTCCTTAGTATCTTTACTGCTAAGCCTTCGCCTTCGCGAATGATACCAAGAAGGAGGTGCTCTGTGCCGATGTAACTTGAATTAAGGCGAATTGCTTCTTCGCGGCTTAATTTAATCACTTCGTTTACTTTGTGCGAAAAATTTCCATCCATTATATTTATTATTTTCCTTAGTTTTGTAGTTTATTTAATTAATACGATGTAAGTTGGATTTGGTTAATTATATAATTTCTGTCTTATAACGTACGAATAGACGTTGACGAATTAATTATCGTTTTATTAGTTAGCTATCTCCTAACAGCTTATATACTCTATATGTTTTAATGAAGCATTTAGTTACAACTCCTTATATTATTATACTTATTTTTTTTTCTGCTATTAGCTATGCTCATTCCCAGTGCGACTGCCCGGGGAATATCCCCACCCCTATGGTGAGCATCACATCTGGAGCGGTGAATAATGCCCGCTTTATGCTGGACAAGAGCGAGACCTTCCTCTCCGCTTCCTATCGCTATGTCTATGGGAATACTAAGTTCCACGGAGATGCGAAAGAGGAAAACACATTCCAGCTTAAGCATAAGTTTAATATAATCAGTATATCGGCTATTCGCGGAATTAACAATAGGCTAAACCTTAGCGGCGATATAACTTATATAAACTCCGCAGCGGAAGACTTCTATACCAAAAGCCAATACGATGGGCTATCCCTATCCCTCGGAGCAGCTTATAATCTATTCTCCATAGACCAAGATGATGAGTTTATCATCTCCGCCGGAGGTCGCACCCCGCTGACCACTTCTATACTGGATACTTCAGGCACCAGCAGCCTGCATAATACCTCCCCAGCCTTATATGTGAAAGCTATGTATAACTATCTTATCACTACGAACTGGAATCTGATACTTAACATATATAAAGACTATAACTTTGAGAATAATGGCATTCGCCAGGGCGATTTGCTCGCCGCAAACCTAATGCTGAAAGCCAGCAGATTGGCTAATTTCTCGCCTTATCTCTCCATAGACTTTAACCACTATGATAGGCATAAGTATAATGGCGAAGAGGTATTCAGCTCTGGACAAAATAGCGTATTCACTACCATGGGGCTTTCTTATAACTTTCCACGCACATTTGCGTATTTAGGGGCAAATTTATCCATTCCACTTTATAGATATTACAATGGATATCAAAATGCCCAGAATTACTATATCTCACTGACATTTGGAGTATTATTTTAATGAATATTGACGGCTTATTATTAGCTTATAGAATCGGGATGTTCCCTATGGCTGATAGCAGACATAGCTCCACGATTCGCTTTCACTTGCCCGCAGAACGAGCAATCTTCCCACTTTTCGATGTAAACATTCCGCGCACCGTTCGCCAGCTATTCCATAAGAATAAGTATCATTTCACTGTGGATACAGCTTTCGATCAGGTAATACAGAATTGCGCTGACCGCGGAGACTATGACGGCACTTGGATAAACGATGAAATAATCGAAACTTACATAGAAATGAACAAACGCGGGAATGCTCACTCCGTGGAAGTTTGGAACGAATCGAACCAGCTCGTCGGCGGCTTATATGGCGTGCATATAGGCGGCGCATTCTTCGGAGAATCTATGTTCGGCAAGGAGAGCAATGTTACTAAACTTGCTTTATTCTTCCTGCATTACGTACTTCTGAAGAATCACTTTCTTCTACTCGACTCCCAATATGGCAATGAATTCACCTAGAGCATGGGTGCGGTAGAGATAGACGATGCTAGCTTTCATACTTTGCTACCCACATCGCTGAATTTAAAATGTGAATTTAAGGTTTGAGGTCAACTCCAAACAAAACTTTAAGCTAATGGCTTCCCATAGAGATATGAGAAGCCATTCTGCTTTTATCATATCTCTATGCGTTAGAACCTATACGACATATTAAGCGAAAAGTTCAGTGGCTTATTTGTCAAAGTATAGCGAGATTCAATATCCCTTCCATATAGTGCCATATACTCATTATACTGGAAGTATTGCATACCAAAGTCTATGCGGAAGCCTTGGTCTAAGTCCAGACCAGCACCGATGGAATATATCTTCTGCGTAGCGCCATCCACGTCATACTTATATGGCGAACTCTTAGAGTTATATGCCACGCGCAGAGTAATTGGTATTTTCGGCAATTGATATTCTGCGCCAACGCCCCAAGATAGCCTGCCACCCAGCTCACTGCGGAATAACTTATTCTGGCTCGAAATATAAGAATCGCTAATGCCTATGTATAAGTCATTATGATTTACGTTGTCTATGTGAATGCTGGATAAATCAGAGTATTCAATACCTGTAGAAAGAGTAGCTCCCATAGCGTGGAAGGAGAGTCCCATTGAATACTCAGCCGGCAAGTATAAAGCATAAGTAATACCATAATTAGATGTTCTATAGGGCTTTTCTATAGCTTCGCCATTATCCCAAACTACGTAAGCGTGCAGGGAGTCATCAAATGTTATTTCATTATAAGATGGTAGCTTAATGTTTGCCGTAAGGCGAGTGAAATCACCTATTTTCCAGAGCATACCGAGATTTCCAGTTACGCTACTTATCTTTCGTTCTACGCTTTCATTTATCTTTAAATAATTAAAGTCTAAATTGCTATAATCACTTTCTTCGAACTTATCATATACGTTATTAATATCGCGTTCTAAGTATTCGCGGTAGAAGTTTTGTCTTCCCCACTTCACGAGGAGCGCCCCACCGATAGCAAAAGAGCGAGTAATTTCCCCTCCATAAGCAAAGGACAT
>JBHADY010000182.1:0-5194 GCA_041855325.1 Ignavibacteriota bacterium | reverse complement strand
GTATCTCTAACAGGTAAATACGTTGGTGCTTTCTACACAGATAACTACAATGATATGCTTCGCACAAACGAAACTATCATCAACGCACTACGCAACGACTGGTTAGGTTACTATGATGATAACATTAATGATGCTTATGCAGCATTTGACCTTGATATCTCTTACACAATTAAAGAAATATCAACTTCTTTAAACTCAATAAGATTCCACTTCCAAGTGAATAACTTATTGAATAATATGTACTCTTACTCTGGCGAAGGCAAAGAGTTCTTCCCAGCAGCAGAGAGATCCTTCTTCTTAGGTATGGAGCTAGGATTTTAAAAATTTTACTAACTGAAATAAAAGCACAAAGCGGCTACCCCGAAAAGGGTAACCGCTTTTTATTACTTATGATTTAAGTTATCTTATAAGTCTATGCACGCTCTGTGCAGGTTCAGAGATTTAATTATCGCCACGAGCTTTTGGTGCTCTATGTGCGGAATATACACATTTAAATCATCTAAAGAATCGAATTCAACGAGCAGAGCTAAATCATAGTTTAAGCTATCATCGAGCTTCACGTTTTCGCGAAATTCTATGTGTTTAATCTCTGGGATTAGCTTATGCAGACTGTTGAACGAATCGCGAAGCACGGGCTTTTGCTCTTCGTATAGCTTCATATCAGTTGAATCTGATATCTTCCACATAACTATATGCTTTATCATATATTTACCTGTATTTATGTTAGACATTAGTAGTTAATTTTCTTTCCGCCTATCCAAACTTGCTTCACGTGGTTAATACCGAAGCGATAGAACATCTCCACGTAAGTTGGGGAGTCAATCACGATGAAATCAGCGTCTTTTCCATCTGCGAGAGAGCCTTTCGTGCTGCTTAGTCCGAGTGCTTTCGCTCCATTTAGTGTGGCAGCAGTAAGAGTTTCTTCCACTGTCATTTGCATGCTAATAGTGCAGAAAGTCATCATAATCTGCATATTTTGCGATGGACAAGATCCCGGATTGCAGTTCGAAGCCACTGCTGTAATCACGCCATTATCAATGAACTTACGAGCTGGAGTAAATGGCATTCTGATGAAGTAATCAGCTCCCGGAAGCATAGTGGCAACTGTTCCAGACTTTGCCATAGCTTGAACGCCTTCATCTGAAGTGTATAGCAAGTGGTCAGCCGAGAACGCACCGAATTCCGCTGCGAGGGAAGCTCCCTCTTGGCAGCTTAATTGCTCTGCGTGAACTTTAATATCGAAGCCTAACTCCTTAGCTTTAGAGAAGATACGTCTTCCCTGTTCAACTGAGTAGAATCCCTCTTCTATGAAGGCATCGCAGAACTGAGCCAAGCCGCGTTCAGCTACTTTCGGAAGCATATCATTAATGATAATATCCACGTAAGCTTCGTGATTATCTGCATATTCTGGTGGAAAGTCGTGCGCCCCCAGGAAAGTAGGCACTATGTGAATAGGCAGCCTATCTTTCAGCATTTGAATAACTTCGAGCAGCTTAATTTCCGACTCAGTGGATAGACCATATCCGGATTTTATCTCCATAGTCGTTGTGCCGTGAGCTATCGCTTCCCAAGCGAGTTTTTCGGCTTTGGCGCATAGTTCTTCGTGAGTTTCTGTGCGAGTGCCATTCACTGTATTTAGGATTCCGCCGCCTTCTGCAGCTATTTCTCTATAGGTATAGCCTTGTAGTTTTTTGGCGAAGTCAGCAGTTCTATTGCCACCGAAAACCAAGTGAGTATGCGAATCTACGAAGCCCGGCATTATAGTCTTTCCGGTGAAATCGAGTATTTCATCGGGCTGTATTTCTTTGTTTTTCAGTTTAAGTTCAGCTTCGGCAGTTGTTCCGCTCCAGATTACCTTTTCATCGAAGAAGATAGCCCCATCTTTAATTTCAGAGATATTCTGCATTTCCTTAGCAACGCGGAAATCGGGGTTTCCTTCCTTCAGAGTAACCAGCGAGCTTATGTTTTTTATCAGTGTTTTCATATAAATTAATGTTTTATAATGAATAATTTTCCTTAATTTTTTATATTTGCATTTCCTATTTTACGAACAATGATAGCAATATGCGTTATTTAAGAGAAGTTTTAGTATCAATTATATTTTTATTATCGGCTACTTTTGCTTTCAGTGCGGATAATGATGCCGCTCTAAAACAGTACATTATGGGCGAGCAAACTATGAGCAAGATTGATTCTCTCATTAAGCTTTATCACGATGATTTCCGCTTCAAATACGAGAAATCCATAGTTTATCTGAAAGCCGGAGACAACTTCGCTGCAAAAAAAATATTAGACTCTCTCTTCCTAAGTGGTAATAGAGATGAGAACTTACTTCACCTCTTAATTAACGTTAATATGCAGGTTAAGTACGTAGATCAAGCTGATTTCGTCATAGACACAGCTATGTTCTATCATCCCAATTCTCCGAAAATACTACTCGAAAAGGGCTATCGCTATCTTGCAAACTTCAAGCATAAAGAAGCAGCGGATCTATTCGAAACAGCGATTTACTATAACCCCGCTTACATAGAGCCGTATTATCCGCTCATTGAGTTCAATAAAAACATAGGCACACCTCTATTTTCTATTCTCTATGGCGAAATTTATATCTCAAACTCGCAAAAGGACAGCTTAGTTACTTTAGCCTCAAAGAAACTATATAGCATTTTTGAGAATGAGCTATCGCCTACTCAGGACTCAGTTCAAATTACTGCCCGACTCTATACATATCAGCCCGGCGTGATAGACACAACAAATTTCGACTTCGAAATTGCCTCTGCGAATTTAATGAGGCACACATTTAACTTCGTCAAGAAGAAGCACAAAAAAGTAAGTTTCGACTACATTACTGACTTCTTCACTGAGTTTAATAAAGCATGGAATAAGTCCATCTACTCAAAGAAATATAAGCATCCCGTTTATATCTTGCACGACGTACTTATTAAGAATAACCTACTTAAGCACTATGTATCTATGGTATTTAGCCAAGGCGATATAAACAGTTTTACTAGTTTTATTACCAATAACCAAGACGACTTTCACTCGCTTATCAGGCTGCTCGAGGCGAACCCAATGCAGCTGAAGAAGGGCTATTCTATTTCTCGCCAGTTCCCGGATTAGTCTAAGCTACTCTATCACATCGAAAACTTCAATCACCACTGTGCGGGAGAGGTATCTCTCCACAGGCGTGCCGTGCGATGTAATTCCATTTGCGAACTCGATATCTGCGTATCCTTTCACGCTTTCTATGTAAGCATTCGGATTATACTGTTTTATGAAATCCGCCACGTTCTGCGCCCGTGCAGTGGATAACTCCATATTATACTCTAAATCGCCTATATCATCGGAATAGCCGCTGATTCGCAAAATTGACTTATCCGTAATATACTTAGTTAGCTCGTCTATCTGAGCGAGGGAGTTTTTAGCTATCTTATCACTATCGAACTCAAAGAAAATTAGCGCCAGGCGAGACACCTTCTCATTCAGCGCAACTTTATTTATATTAAGAACATCATTCGTTGCTACCTTCTTGCCATCAGGCAGAGTGGCGATATAAGTAATATCTATGGGCTTTGAAACATCTATATTACTGATAAGTTGCTCGTTAAACGGCACAGTGAAATCCTCTTTAGCACCCTCGCCCTCTTCTTCGAATATCATACGCTTTCCTTGGTACATCATCAAGTGAAAAGCTGATATTTCCATATATTCATCAAGATTCACACTTATGTTTGCCTGCTCAGGCGAGAACTGCTTAATCTCATCAAAATTCACCTTCTTAATTGGCGAAAGTATAGCCAAATCTTTCGTGCTTATGCGTATTTTATTCATCTCCTCTATATATCGCTCATCGTGCTTATTTTTAGCCTTTCTCCGGGCGTGGGAGATTTTAGTCTTTATTCTCTTTTTATCTATATTCCAAGTCTTTGCCAGATAATCACTTATCACTCTGAAACGACTATCAATTAGCTCGCGTGTATTTAAGCTATCGGTCTCTCCTACCAGTGTGATAATAGCATCACATTGGGACATCCTATATCCTATAATATTCAGCAAGTTATAGTGAATATCTATGGCATTTGCAGGGATTGAATCAAGATTAAAATCCGAAGGACCAATCAGCTCGTATCTATCCAATAGCTCAGCTGTTTCCGGCTTAAAGAAAATCACATTCAGATTTTGAAATTCCTGATTTGCCTTGCGTATTTCTATAGTCAAGTCTGGATTACTCATAGAAAGTGAAATCTCATACTTACGTCCGCGGAAGAGCGTATCAATACGCGTGATGAATACCCTCGTTTCGCGTATATTTTCGCGCAGTTTTATGGTGGAATCGATTAGTTCAGCTCCGCGAACATATATATCTTTATAGAACTTAGATCGCACATAGACGGTATCAATGGTATAAAACACACTGCGAATATCTTGTATCTTCCTGTGTTTATGGAAGTTAAATCCGAGGTTAAGTCCGAAATTTAGTGAATTTACCTCCCAGTCAAGCCTATTAACTGCATTATTTAATCCAAGGTTATAGCTAATCTCTGGTGATAAAAACACCTGATCTTCAAAGAGATATAAATCATAAGCAATGCCGAAATTCATTCCGCCCCAAAGTCCCATTTCGCCTTTGTAGTTATCGCTTTGGTGGTTGCGAGTGCGTGTTTTCGTGTCCTCGAATACTTTATTTTCTGGCTTTATAATTTCTTCGTAAATCTCATATTTCTTAGCAAGATACGGCGAAGCATAGCCACCAGCAAATATGGACACATTATAGAATAGATTAAGTTTAAGATATGGGTTTATATGCAGATTAGTAAAATCAAAAATAGTATGATGACGAATGAGCATATCCTCGACTGCGTCGCCGATGCGGATTTTCTTCCACTCGCTGGTTCCCATCACTGCGTCATACGAATATACACCGAATTTCAGTCCCAAGAACATAGAGTTTGGCAGAGCCAGCTCGTATTTAAGTCCGGCACCCCAGCCACTTCCATTGTTTATATCGGTCTTTCCGGGACAGCAGTATTCTATCTCCGGAATTTTATCAAATCTCGGTTCGTGGTGAATAAGCATATACTCGAAATATGGCTTCAGCGTGGAGGCGATGGAATCGCTTTCTGCCATTGCCACAGTTAGCGAGAACAAAAATATAATAAAACTGAGTATTTTTTTCATCTTACTATTACCTAAT
>JBHADY010000181.1:0-4489 GCA_041855325.1 Ignavibacteriota bacterium | reverse complement strand
ATACTAATCGGAGATAGTCCAATTTATACTATAGAAGAAATAAAAAAGTGTATCGCGGATATTAACCCCTATCTGCAGAAAGATGGTGGCGAAGCTGAGTTCGATAGATACGACCCCGAGAACGAAATCATACATATTCGTCTGAAGGGGCAGTGCGAGACTTGTCCGCTGGCAATGATGACCCTCCGCGCTGGAATTGAGCGCTATATCATCAAAATGCTGCCAAATATTAAGCGTATAGAAAGAGCATATTAATAGGAAATAATACCAGAAATAATGGAAATAACGAATAGACAGGATAAGAAAAATACATATATATTGTTCGCAATAGCTGGTTTATTAGTGATTTTGGATCAGCTGACAAAGTTCATCGCAATGGGAGTGCCTTTCCTCGGCTTGTCCTTTGGTGACGGAGTGCGCGAGGGTGAGTATATCGAGGTGATAGGCTCTATCGTGCAGTTCACTTATGTGGAAAACCCCGGAATGGCTTTCGGCATCAGCTTCGGACCGATGAAGATAATACTTACTCTTTTCTCTTTAGTGGCGAGTGCTTTTCTAGTCTATTTCATAATGAAGAAAAGCCACGTTCGCACAATCTTGCGGGTAGCTCTTATGCTCATTTTGGCGGGGGCTTTTGGCAATTTCATTGATCGAATGTTCTATGGCACTTGGTTCCAAGGTGGCGAGCTTTTCCTCGGACGCGTTGTGGATTTCATCATCGTTGATATTCCGGATATTCACATTGGCAATATTTTTTATTCTCACTTCCCTGTGTTTAATGTTGCCGACTCTTGTGTTACCATAGGAATAGCGTTACTGCTTTTAAATTACAAGCACTTACCAGAGTTTGAAAAGGATAATCTACCTAAGGAAAATTCGGAGATATTAAATGAAGATTAATGTAGATAATAATGCTGGATTCTGCTGGGGCGTGGTGCAAACAGTGGATAAAGTGGAAGAAACGATAGCGAATTTCCCTGAAAGCGAAATTAATATTCTCGGCGAGATTATTCATAACCCGCAAGAGACTAAACGCTTGGAAGAAAAGGGACTTAAGACTATTTCTATAGATGATTTAGACAAAGTGAAATCTGGCGCAAAAGTGATTATTCGTGCCCACGGCGAGCCGCCTTCCACTTACCTTAAGATGAAGGAGCATAATATTGATTTCACAGATGCGACTTGCCCGCTGGTGCGAAACCTGCAGAAGAAGGTTTCTTGCCAATATAAAATGGGAAAGCAAGTGGTGATTTACGGGAAAATAACGCATCCGGAAGTCATTGGTCTTACAGGTGTTTGCGAGAATAATGCCATAGTAATTCAGAACTTAGAAGATGCTTTCGAGAAGGTGGACTTCTCCAGGCCGACTGCACTTTTCTCTCAGACCACAATGAACGAAGCGGACTTCCTCCGCATAGCGAATGAGCTTCGTCCTCGCTTTCCCGAAGGCTTGCTCTGGGAGCATAACTCGGTCTGTAAGTTTGTAACTTCCCGCGAGACTAATCTTCGTCAATTTTCTCGCGAGAATGAATTAATCATCTTCGTTGCCGGACGTAACTCCTCAAACGGCAAGAGCTTATACAATGTCTGCAAGTCTGCCAACAGCAATATTCATTTCATCGAATCAAAGGAAGAGCTGGAGGCATCTTGGTTTGATGGCATTTCCTCTGTCGGCATCACTGGTGCGACGAGCACTCCTCAGTGGTATATGAACGAAGTTAAGCGGAATATTGAGGAGTTATGTGGGGAGAGCTAGTAGTTCCACCATAAAACAAAACTTCTATTTTTACGTCTACACTTGACTACATTAATATTATTTAAAATTAATAGTAATAGCTTAAGATAAAGCTAAAAGAGTAAATAATGGCAAAAAGAGATTATTACGAAGTGCTCGGCGTGCAGAAAAATGCCGATAATAGCGATATTAAATCTGCATATAGAAAGCTCGCCCTGCAGTATCACCCTGATAGAAACCCCGATAATAAAGAAGCTGAAGAGAAATTTAAAGAAGCAACAGAAGCATACGAAGTACTCAGCGACCAAACAAAACGCGATAAATACGATAGATACGGACACGATGGAATGAGAATGGGACAAGACTTCCACGGCTATTCCAATGTGAATGATATTTTCTCCGCATTCGGCGATATGTTCGGTTCGAGTTTCTTCGGCGGTGGATTTGACGACTTCTTCGGTGGCGGTGGCGCTAAGCGCGGTGCCCGTCGCGGAATGGGCGAACCCGGCTCTGACCTAAGACTGAAAGTGCCTCTGACTTTAGAGGAAATCGCACACGGAACTGAAAAGAAAATTAAGCTGAAGAAGTACGTGAAGTGCGAAACCTGCGAAGGACGCGGCGCGAAGGACGCGAAGGCACTGAAGCAGTGTCCTCAGTGCCAAGGCACAGGCGAAATCCGCCAAGTTTCCCGCTCTATGTTTGGGCAGTTTATCAATGTGTCGCCTTGCGGTCATTGCGGTGGCTCTGGTCAGGTGATTTCCAATCCTTGCCCAGATTGTAAGGGCGAGGGCAGAGTAACTGCCGAGGATACCGTGAGCGTGAAAATCCCCGCTGGCGTGGAAGATGGCAACTATATTCCTCTGCGTGGCAAGGGCAACGCCGGCAAGCGAAATGGTCAAAGTGGCGATATAATCGTGGTTATCGGCGAAAGCAAGCACAATAATTTCACTCGCCACGGAAACGATGTGGTCTATCAGTTGAACATTTCATATCCTGATGCGGTGCTCGGAACTGAAATCGAGGTGCCTACTCTTTACGAAACTGAAAAGATTAAAATCGAAGCTGGCACGCAGCCGGGCTCTAACATCAGAATGAAGGAAATGGGCATTCCGCACCTTAATTCTTATGGCAAAGGCGACCAAGTAGTCGTTGTAAATGTCTTTGTTCCTAAGGAGTTAAACAGTAAAGAGAAAGAGCTGATTAAGGAACTCTCCCAGCAAGAGGGCATTCGCCCACCTGACGCTCCTAAGCCGGCGAAGGGTAAGAATTTAAAGAATAAAATCAAAGATGCTTTCAGTTTTTAACTAAAATTATGAACGAAAAAGTATTTTTCGAAGAAATATCAAAGTTAGATACAGAGCAAATCAATCCCGAGACAAGTCAGATTGATTTGCTCTCTACTATTGATATACTTAGACTTATTAACAATGAAGATAAAAAAGTAGCTATTGCCGTGGAGCAGGAGCTTCCTCACATCGCGAAGGCGGTTGATATTGTTAGCAGTGCTTTTAAGGCTGGTGGCAGACTGATTTACTTTGGTGCTGGCACGAGCGGACGTCTCGGCGTGGTTGATGCATCGGAGTGTCCGCCGACTTTTGGCGTTAGTCGCGAGATGGTTCAGGGTGTAATTGCCGGCGGAGAAGCTGCTATGTTCGTCGCTCAAGAGGGAGCTGAGGACAGCGAAGATGGGGCTTTGGTTTACTTCGAATCGCTTCAAATCACCGATAAGGACGTGGTTTGCGGTATTGCGGCGTCAGGTCGCACGCCTTTTGTAATCGGGGCGTTGAAGATTGCTAAGTCTCGCAATATCAAGAGTATTATGGTAAGCACGATAAATCGCTTAAATGCTAATCATTTAGAGCAGTTAGCAGATGTGTTGATTTGCCCATACGTGGGTAGCGAGGTAATTGCAGGATCTACGCGAATGAAGTCCGGCACGGCGCAAAAGTTGGTGCTGAATATGCTCACCACTGCATCGATGGTGAAAATCGGGAAGACATATAATAATATTATGGTCGATTTGCAGCTGACGAACAATAAGCTGAAGGAGCGAGCGAAGAGAATTGTGATGGAAATTGCGGAAATAGACTACGAAAAAGCTGTGGAATTGCTTGCCGAAACTAATGGAAATGTGAAGACAGCCCTGCTGATGGCACTGTGCGGGATAAATAAAAGTGCTGCAGAGGAGTCGCTACGCGTTGCGAACGGAAGAATTAAGCAAGCGGAGCAAAATCTTAAGGCGTAATTTCAATATACAGAGAAGCGAAAACTGGCAGATGGGAAAGAGTCTCGAAGAAAGAAAAAAGTACGAAGCGAGAGTGATTCTCGCGATGATTGGAATATATTGCAAGAAAAATCACGCGGAAAATTACAAAAAAAGTGGGCATAAGCTGTGCGATTCTTGCCAAAATCTTCTGGATTACTGCGATAGAAAGATAGAAAAATGTCCTTTAGGTGAGAAAAAGACGACCTGCGAGACTTGTAAAATCCATTGTTATGCTAAAAATTATCGCGAAGAAGTGAAAAAAGTGATGCGATTTGCAGGACCAAGAATGATGATTTATCACCCAATTATGGCAGTTCGACATCTTATTAGCAAAATAAAAGGCTAAAAAACTCAAAATAGTTAAAAAAATCTTAAGTTTATAAATACCTTAAATATAAGATACTTACCAAAATACCTCAATAATAAACACACAAAACTTGAAAAAAAGTTAAAAAAAGATTTGGTAGTTTCAGGAAAAAGCCCTAATT
>JBHADY010000180.1:0-59735 GCA_041855325.1 Ignavibacteriota bacterium | reverse complement strand
CTACTATTCCGGTGCCAGCGAATAGATCAATGAAAGTACCTATCTTATTATTGGTAACTTCGCCAATAGTATAGGAAATAAAGTTAATCAGAGTTTTCTTTGAGCCTATGTAGTTCATAATGGGAGTGATTAATTATGCAAAAGTATTATAAAACACTTTACTTTATAGCTTGTTTTACTTTCATTTGATTTATTTTTATTATGTATATACGTGAAATTTACTTCTAAAGGTTCATTAAATTGTGTATCATTCAATATGCTGTTTATTCTTTCAATAGTAACATTTTCATCGAGATAGACGACGAGCAATCTGCTGTCAGCTGCAAATCTTCCTTCATCTTGGTATTTGTATAGATATTCTGCTACTACTTTTGGATTATCGATAGCGTATTTTTTCCAATTATCACCATATTGTTTAATAAATTGTTTTGTTGGACTTTTTGCTACTTTTTGGTCGTATGATATACCATTAATAAAGAAATCTACATTTTTTCTATGGTTGAGAGTTGGAATAATATTTTCATTTTTCTCGAATATTAGAGTTTCTATGTAATCATTTCTTACTGTATTTATTTCTTTTATTCTGCGGAATTTTACAGCAGCTTCTTTAACTTTATTATCTTTAGTGTTTCCATCAGTTTTTTCTGCATTTATTCTTTGGACAAAATTATCAAAATCTCCTTGAGAGAAGGGCCAAGCAATTTCACCCAATTTCAATTTATGCCATTCCTCAAGTAATATTTTCATTGTGTTTATTGAGTCTTTTCCGCTTTTATATTTGTCTGTTTGGATAAAAATCTCTCTTATAATATTCCCTGCATCTTTTGTATTCCAAGTTTCAACTATTTTATTCCATATTTCTTCAGTAGTCATTTTGATAGTCTTATTTCCTGAATAATTAGTATTATACCTTAATCCAATTGATTTAATTTTATCTAATTCTATTAAGTACTTTATAGCATTATCTTTATTGGCAAATATCTTTTTTGCTACTATACTTGAAAAGTTATTGTTAATATCCATATTGCAGATTAATTACACTTTATAATACACAAATATAATATATATTTCGATATATTCATATTTATTATTTACCACAACAGCCACTTTCTCCTTCGGGAAAAAGTGGCTGTTTGCGTTTAAGTGAATATATAGATTATCCACCGATTTGCTTCATCACGCGCATATCATTATCGTAAAGAAGGCGGATGTCGTCTAAGCCGGTGCGGAGCATAGTTACGCGCTCTATGCCGAAACCAAATGCGTAACCGGAATAAACTTCAGGATCAATTCCGCCAGCGCGAAGTACGTTCGGATGAACCATTCCGCAGCCTGCTATTTCTAACCAACCTGTGCTCTTGCATATTCTGCAACCATTGCCCTCGCAAATGTAACAAGAAATGTCCATTTCTGCACTTGGTTCTGTGAATGGGAAGAAGGAAGGACGGAAACGGAACTCGGAGTTTTCGCCATACATTTTCTTTGCGAAAGTCATTAGCGTGCTTTTCAGCTCTGCGAAAGTTACATTCTTGTCTATGTATAAACCCTCGATTTGATAAAACTCAGCTAAAGAACGCGCGCTAATTGCTTCGTTTCTATATACTCTGCCCGGCATAATTGCTCTAATTGGCAGGTCAGAACTTTGCATCACGCGGATTTGCACAGGAGAAGTATGCGTGCGGAGCACGTGCTCGCTAAGGTTCTTCACGAAGAAAGTATCCTGCATATCGCGAGCTGGGTGATCTGGTGGGAAGTTCAGAGCATCGAAGTTGTGCCAAGAGTCTTCAATATCCGGACCTTCAGCCACGGCGAAACCCATTTCCGTAAAGATGTCAATCATTTCGTTTAGAGTTTGCATAACTGGATGCACGCCACCTTTGTAGCTTCTTCTACCTGGGAGAGTTAGGTCGAGGTCGCTTGTTTCCTCTGCCATTTCTTGTAGCTTTTCTCTAAGGGAATTGAAGAGTCCCTCAGCTTTTGACTTCATAATATTCAGCTCTTTTCCGATTAAAGGCTTGCTTTCTTTTGGTACTTCTTTTAGTTTATCCACGAGTTGTTGGATTTTTCCTTTTTTCACGAAGTACTCTAATCGCAGTTCTTCGAGGGCATTTAAATCTTTAATTTGTGCCAGCTTTTCGCTTAGTTCTTCGCCTATAGATTTTATTTGATCGAGCATATTATTTTCAGTAGAATATGTATTTATTAGTTTCTTTATTGTCTTAATTTTGATATAGACTACAAAAATAAGAAATTTTGGCAAATTTTCATTTCTATATTGTGAATAAATAACTTAGCTTTTGATTAAAAAAATATACAACAATGAAAAACGTCGACAAATGTTGGTAAATAAGAGTATACAGATATAAATTATATGCTAAAAGCTTCTATCCTTTCCATTGGTGATGAAATATTAATTGGGCAAATTCTAAATTCTAACTCTAAGTATCTCGCCGATAACCTTACTAACCTTTCCTGTAAGGTGGTGAAGATTAGCACTATTGGCGATTCCGAAGAGGAAATTACTTCTGAATTAGACTATTTGCAGAGTATTTCCGATGTTATTGTTATCACTGGCGGATTGGGTCCCACTCACGATGATATAACAAAATATACTATTTGCTCGTATTTCGGTGATACCTTAGAAGAGCAACCCGAATGGACTGCCCAGCTTAAGAAGTTCTTCGATAGACGCGGAGTGGAGTTCAGCGAGAGGAATAGACTGCAGGCGTTTATCCCCAGCCGTTCTAAGTTATTGTGGAATAGACTTGGCACTGCCCCAGGTATGCTAATAGAAAATGCGGGCAAAATGATTTTCTCTCTTCCGGGTGTCCCTCAGGAAATGGTCTGCATTATGGAGGACGGCGGTTTCGATATAATCGCTAATAAGATAAAGAAAGTTAGCAAGGACAGGATAATTTATCAAAATATTCAAACTAATGGAATTGGCGAGTCCTTCCTCGCGGATTTAATAGACATTTCTCCAGAGGTTACGGGCAAAAGTACATTGGCATTTCTGCCTTCTTTCCGCGGAGTGAAGCTGCGTATTGGTGCTTATGGAATAGATGATTCTTCTGCCCAAGCTGAATTAAATAGGCTTCGCGATTATATACTCCCGCGTATTAAGGAATATGTAATTAGCGAAGATGAAAGAAATTACGCCGACATAGTGGCAGAGCTTTTAGTTAAAAGTGGAAAGACTATTTCCTGTGTGGAATCCTGTACTTCGGGTTTGCTCGCAGCTTCTCTCACGGATATTCCCGGCTCTTCTAAGTACTTCGTTGGTGGCTTGCTGACTTATTCAAATGAAAGCAAAATGAAGTTGGCGAATGTCTCCGCCGAGACTTTAGAAAAGTATGGTGCAGTGAGCCAAGAAACAGCAATTGAAATGAGCCGAAACACTCGCGAGATTCTCGGCACGGACATAGCTGTTTCCATTACCGGTATTGCCGGACCCGACGGAGGAACTCCCGAAAAGCCAGTCGGCACTGTTTGGGTTTCTATCTCCGATGCGAATGGAGATTACCCAGTTGTATTCAAATTCGGTGGTAGCCGCGAGATGATTCGCTCGCGCACCGTGCAATCTGCGTTAGTAGAGGTGATTAAGTATTTTAGGAAGTAATATGAAAAATAATGACATTATAAAGTATAATACTGTATTAGATAAAAATACATTTTACTTTAATAATCATTTATTTCAAGAAAAATATGATGCTCATATTAATGCCATTAAAGAGACCTTATTGGTATTAAAAAATGAGATAGAAGATAAAGGTCTTAAAAAAGAAATTTTTGATGATTTACTTCTAAACAATGTGAATGGTTTAAGAGCAATTTTAGCTCTTACTGGTTTTGCTAATGAAAGTTTAAAACGGTTAATTACACTTGTAAGAATAGTAAATGATAGTACTCTTGAGAATAAGTTGTTTATTTCTAAATGGAATACTGACGATTTA
Source organism: Ignavibacteriota bacterium (assembly GCA_041855325.1). Taxonomy (GTDB): domain Bacteria; phylum Bacteroidota; class Ignavibacteria; order Kapaibacteriales; family UBA2268; genus CALLXS01. The sequence goes on along the minus strand of JBHADY010000180.1, from coordinate 55,782 downwards.
GACAATATCAAAGAGTATTCAGATTCTAAAATTAGTAGTTTAATTATTAGTAATTCATATTTTAGAAAGGCAATTATTAACATCTTTTTCGAAGGTGCTACAATACCACTCTTTGTAAATACATTGCCACTTTTTGAATTAAAGAAACTTAGTATTTCGAAACTCCGTTTTGATACAGATTCTATTATTGATACTTTGGTACGATATAAGGAAAAAGGTAGTTTATCAGGTATTTCTGAAAATAATCCGGAATATCTTTTATCTACTATTTTAACAGAAAATGGAATAACTTACGAAAAAGGTGATTTAACCGAACTTTTGAATAATGAGCAGATACAAAAAAGGACTATGGATTTTATCATCCCAAGCAAGGATAACCCTTTAGTTATTATTGAAAGTTCATTTTTAGTTACTACTTCATCAGGTCAAGGTGATAAATCCAAAACTGAAATTAATGTAAGTAAACTTATTAAAAAATATTATCCTAAAACTAAATTTATTGGCTTCGTTGATGGAATTGGTTGGTATGTAAGGAAAAATGATCTTAAAAGAATGGTTGTTGCTTATGATGATGTATTTACTTTTCGCAAAGATGAGTTATCTCGATTTGTTGAATTCATTAAATTGCTAGCTTAATATGAATGATTACATAGATAGAATAATACAAGGTGATTGTCTTCAACTTCTTAAGGAAGTTCCAGATGAATCTGTCGACTGTACTTTCGCAGATCCTCCTTTTAATCTAAAAAAAGGTTATAATTCATACAAAGATAGATTAAAGGTTCAAGAGTATTTGGATTGGTGCAAACAGTGGATAAGCGAGTTAGTTAGAATTACTAAACCGACTGGTTCTATTTTTTTGCATAATATTCCTAAATGGCTAACATTTTATGCAGAGTTCCTAAATAAAGAAGCTGATTTTAAACATTGGATTTCTTGGGAAGCACCTACGTCACCTATGGGAAAATCATTGCAACCAGCGCATTATGGAATATTATTTTATGCTAAAGATGCTAATCAATTGAAATTCTATGAGGTTCGTTCTCCGCATAAGAGAGCGAGAAAATCCAGAATATTAGCAAAAGATTATGGTGGTAAGAAGCATAAATTGCACCCATTCGGTCCTTTGCTTTCAGATGTTTGGACTGATATTTATAGAGTTAAACATAATAAGTATCGCGATGAACATCCCTGTCAATTGCCTATTCACTTATTGGAAAGAATAATATTAATGTCGACAGATGAAAATGATATTATATTAGATCCTTTTATGGGAACTGGGACAACAGCTATTGCTGCAAAAAGATTGGGCAGGCACTACATTGGTTTTGAATTAGATAGTGAGTATGCTCAGATAACCGAAGCAAAACTTCAGAGTGAGCAGTCTAATTCCAAATTAGGTAATTCTTGGGTTAGCTATTATTTAAATGAAATTATTACTCTAAGGAATGATGATTGGAATGATATTGAACAATACTATATTATTCCAGATAAGATAGAGGATATTGATAAGATAGAGATTAGTTTAAGGCATAAAATGAATATATCAAGCCCTGTAAAAAAGGCTGATTTACTTTCATTTGGTGCAATTCAAAATAGAATATTTTACAACGATTCGGTGGGTTTATGAAAACTATAGCGGCATTGGCTACTCCGCCGGGAGTGGCGGGTATTGCGGTTATTCGCGTTAGTGGAGCTGGTGCGTTCGCGGTGATGGATTTAATATTTAAAGGGAAATCCACCCCCAGCACGATGAAATCGCACACTATACACTATGGCAAGATAGTCGATAACTTCACGAATGATATTATTGACGAGGTGGTGCTTTCGATTTTCCGCTCCCCAAACTCTTACACTGGCGAGGACGTAGTGGAGATTTCTTCGCACGGTGGGAAAATTACACCTCATCTCATTCTTGAGCTACTGTATAAGAATGGCGTTACTCCTGCTGAGCCTGGCGAGTTCACGAAGATTGCATTCCTAAATGGTAAACTGGACTTACTCCAAGCGGAAGCCGTGGCGGATATAATTCACTCTATCTCTGTGCCATCGGCTCAGACGGCGGCACGCCAGATGTCAGGAGGCTTTTCCGAGTCAATTTCTGATCTTCGACAAAAGCTGATTAAGATTTCCTCTCTCTTGGAGATTGACCTCGATTTCCTCGACGATAACATTGAGTTCTCGGATTATGATTATATCGAGAATCTCGTGAATGAGACTATCGCCTATTGCACTGAGCTCATCTCTCGCTTTAAGGCTGATAATATTCTTCGTTCCGGTTTCCATATCGCAATTGTGGGCTATCCTAACTCTGGTAAATCTACCCTCTTCAACTCTCTGCTTAAGAAGGATAGGGCGATTATCAGCAGTACCCCCGGCACTACTCGCGATTATATAGAGGATTATATTTACATTAATCAGATTCCAATTAAACTGATTGATACTGCAGGCTTGCGCCAAACTGATGACCTCATAGAGCTTGACGGGATTAAACTTGCAGAGAATGTCATAGCTGGTGCGGATTTAATCCTCCTTTTGAATGATGTATCCATAAGTATTAATCATAGCGATAAGTTACGCGATGAATTAGCTTCAAAATTCCCTTCTATTCCTATTCTTTGTGTGCATAATAAAATAGATAATACCGCTATAAATAATATAAATACATCAGAAAAAGAGAATTATATATTTATATCTGCCAAAAGTACTATAGGAATAGAAGACTTAAAGGCATCTATATCCCAAGAATATAATAAGTCTATTAACTCTTCACAGAATGTAATGATTAATGAAAGGCATAAGGATTTGCTTATAAAAGCTATAGACGAGCTGAAGCTTTCTATTAATGCTATCTCTTTGCACCAGAACGAATTAGCATCTATTAATATACGCAATGCTGCTAATCTTTTTGGTCAAATCACAGGCGAGAACTTCAATGAAGAAGTTCTAAATTCAATATTTTCTAAGTTTTGCATAGGTAAGTGATAAATACAATGTTCCACGTGGAACATATTAGATAAAGAATAATTCGGAATTATGATGCAATTGTTCCACGTGGAACAATTCAAAACTTAGAAGCTAAATAAGTATGATAAGTAATAATATATGATAAATAAACAATTTGATGTAATTGTAATCGGTGGTGGGCACGCCGGAATAGAGGCTTCGCTCGCTGCCGATAGAATAGGCTGCTCTGTGTTGCTCATTACTATGGATTTAAATAGAATGGGTTTGCCTTCGTGCAATCCGTCCATAGGTGGCACGGCAAAGGGACATTTGGTTAAGGAAATTGATGCTTTGGGCGGGGCTATGGGATACCTCGCAGATAAAGCTGGTATCCACTTTAAGATGCTGAATGTGTCCAAAGGTCCAGCCGTTTGGTCTCCACGCTGCCAAATAGACATAGATACATACCCGATATATGCGAGGGAGTATTTAGAGAATACGAACATTGATTTATTAGAAGCTACTGTAGATGAGATTATAATTAATAATCATACGGTGCAGGGCGTGTTGCTCTCTGATGGCACGAAGATAGAAGCTCAGTCGGTGGTATTTACTCCGGGTACTTTTCTTAATGGTAAGATGTTCACCGGTTGGGATATTACCTTTGGTGGAAGATACGGCGAAGCTCCTGCCAATACAGTTTCGAATAATCTCATTAACTATGGTTTCGAGGTTGGCAGACTGAAGACGGGAACTCCCCCACGCGTTTATGCAGATAGCATAGACTATAGCAAGTTAACTCCAGAGCCGGGCGATGATACCTTCAAGCCGTTTTCATATAAGAGCAAAAGCATAAGCAATACAATCAATTGTTATATAACTTCTACGAATGCGGATACTCACGATATTCTGAGAACTGGCTTCGCGGATTCCCCTATGTTCAAGGGTGTGATAGAAGGATTGGGTCCAAGGTATTGTCCGTCCATAGAAGATAAGATTTCCCGCTTCGGCGAACGTGATGCTCATAAGATAGTCCTTGAACCAGAGGGCGTTAATACCGACTCCGTATATGTGAATGGATACTCCACCAGCTTGCCATTAGATGTTCAGATAAAAGGGCTGCGGACTATCCCCGGATTAGAAAATATGCGTCTTATGCGAGCGGGTTATGCGATAGAGTATGACTATTTCCCTTCTTTCCAACTTAATTACACTTTGGAAACGAAATTAGTTCAGGGATTATATCTTGCCGGACAGATTAATGGTAGCTCTGGATATGAAGAAGCTGGCGGACAGGGCTTAGTCGCAGGTGCTAACGCTGCTCTTAAGATTAAAGGTCGCGAGCCATTCCTGCTGGATAGAAGCGACGCATACATAGGCGTGATGATAGATGATTTAGTGAATAAGTCCAGCGACGAACCGTATCGTCTATTCACTTCACTTGCTGAGTATAGGCTTATCCTTAGGCAGGACAATGCACAGTATCGCCTCTATGAGAAAGCATATAAATCTGGCTTGATAGATGAAGCACGCTATCAGTCCATTTTGGCGGATATTAATATCATTAACGACTTGGATAGCTATATTAAGAATACTAAAATACCATATCAAGTGCTGAATGAGTATTTCTCTGCTATTGGCGAGACACTAACCGAAGGCACTATGGACATATACTCCGCTGTGAAGCGAGGAAAGACTAAGCTCTCCGAGCTGCTTGCCCTTGCCCAATGCGATGGATATTCAGATGATATTATCCAGCAGGTGCAGATTAATACCAAGTATGAAGGATACATAAATCGTCAGCTGAATGAGATTAAATACTTCGCGGAGAATGAAAAGAAACGCATTCCCGAAGGCTTCGATTACAATAAGGTGCAGTCGCTCTCCACAGAGGCACGCGCTAAACTTAAGAAGATACGCCCAACTTCCTTCGGGCAGCTATCGCGCATCCCAGGGGTTTCGGCAACGGACTTATCCATCATAGCGGTGTATTTAAAGTAAAAGCGAAAATGTTCCACGTGGAACATTTACAAAATCACATAGAAACAATGCAATATAAACATATATGAATGTACTAATCACAGGGGCTACGGCGAAGGTAGCCGAAGCTATCACAAGGGTGCTGTACGCAGAGACAGATTGGAATATCTTCCTCGTGAGCAATAAAGCAAAGTATAAAGACTATAGCTATAGAATTAAATCATATAATGCAGACTTCTTCGATATAAACCAGCTGAAGAAACTCATATATGAAATAAAGCCGGATGTCATTATCAATTGCGCCGCTATGACCGACGTAGATAAATGCGAAACTGATAGAAAACTCTGCTGGAACTTAAATACCACTCTCGTGGAGAATCTGATAAGCATCAGCAGGGTTATTGATTGCCATTTGATTACTATTTCTACTGATTTCATATTCGACGGAAAGAAAGGACCATACACAGAAGACGCTACGCCGAACCCAATTAACTACTACGGAAAAAGCAAACACGCAGCGGAAAACGCCTGCCTTCTGGGGCTGGAAAGATATACCATAATCCGCACAAGCACAGTATTCGGCGTGTCCTCTTTCGAGAAGCCAAACTTCGTGAGCTGGGTGCTGGAAAAACTGATAAACGAGCAGGAATTCAAAGTCGTAGAGGGACAATACTCTACGCCTACTATCACAGATGATATAGCGCAGTGCGTGCTGAAAGTCCTGCTGAAGCGTAAATTCGGAATATATAATGCTTGCGGAAAAGACTTCCTGAATAGATATGAATTTGCAAAAAAAATAGCGAAATGCTTCCGCTTTGATGAGGGATTAATCCAGCCTATGCAGCCGAGCGAGCTTAATCAAGCTGCGAGACGTCCCGAAAAAGCCGGACTCGTTACTCTGAAGGCAACAAGCGAGCTACAGTGCGATTTCGCCGATATTCAAAGTGCCCTGTTTTCGTATAGATTGCAATTAAATGATGAAAAATACTTCTATCAAAGAATTAATTATTATCAATAAATAATAGACTATAATAAGAATAATAAATTATATTATTTTTCCTTAAGATTATGACTGATTCAACTAATATTATAAATGCTTCGCGCTCTTCAAAAATCATTAAAAATATGCGCGGAAAGAAAATTGCCGTGGTCGGCGATGTAATGCTCGATAAATACTATTGGGGTTCTGTTTCTCGCATATCTCCGGAGGCGCCAGTGCCGGTTATCGATATAGAAAAAGAGACTGCACACCTCGGCGGAGCGGCAAACGTAGCTGCGAACCTGAACTCCCTCGGGCTAAAGGCATATCTATGTGGTGTCATTGGCGATGATAACCATGGTCGCAACTTCACAGAGCTGGCAAAGAATATGAATATAGACGTGTCCGCTATATACACCGATAAGGACAGACCAAGCACCGTGAAGACCAGACTAATGGGCAATAACCAGCACATAGCTCGCGTGGATAGAGAAAAGAGAAACCCTATCTCTGTGGCGGGCTTCGATTTCATTATGAATAGCATAAAAAGCATTAATGATTTAGATGGAATTATACTTGAAGACTATAATAAAGGCGTGGTGACGCTATCGATGATACAGGGTATAATCGCTTATGCTAAGGAGAAGAATATACCCGTGTATGTGGATCCGAAATTCGATAATTTCTTCGCATATCAGGGCGTTACCCTATTTAAACCTAATAAAAAAGAGGCTTCTATGGCTCTGGGATTGGAAATAAATACAATTGAAGACGTGCGCCAAGCAGGAGTGAAACTACTTAAAGAGCTGAATGCAGAAAATATACTCCTCACTCTCGGGGCGGACGGAATGATACTGCTCGAAAAGAACGGCGAAGTCACGAAAGTGCCAACCATAGCAAGGAACGTATCCGACGTGTCCGGCGCGGGCGACACAGCCATAGCTACTCTATCGGCTGCATTCGCTGCGGGAGCTACTATGAAGGAAGCCGCTGCTCTGGCGAATTACGCCTCCGGCATAGTGTGCGAATACCCCGGCATAGTTTCTATTAACCCAGAGGAACTTTTATCGTATATAGAAAATATAGGTTAAAAATACATCAAATTAATATATTATTAGATATTTGGAGGAAATATGAGTAGTATAAATGATAATAAGAAACTACTACAGAAGAGCTTAGTAAAGGAATATATTGCCAAAGCTGAAAAAGGCATATTAGATAAACAATGGGAAGTATATAAAGAAAAACTGTTAGATAAAGAACGCCAAAATACTATTCGTAATTTAAACGAAAGGCAGTACTACATTACTTTCCTAACTGATCTATTTGTAAATGTCCTTGGGCATAAACTCGCTCCTGATAAAAACCATAATATAAGTATCGAAGAAAAAAACGTATCAGACGCAGGGCGAGCTGACGGCGCTATTTATATCGATGATAAAGTAGCTGCAGTTATTGAATTAAAAAGCACAAAAACTAAAAATATTAATGAAGTAACTAAACAGGGGTTTGATTATAAAAATAATCACAAAGGTTGCAGAATAGTTATTATTTCTAACTTTGAAACTCTAAGAATATACGTAGATTATAAAATAGACTACGAAGAATATAATCTGTTCAATCTCGATAAAGAAAAGTTCTATGAGCTATATATACTGCTTTCATTCCAGGGAATGAAAAATGGGGTTTTATTGGATATATATGAAAAAACCCAGGGAAATGAAGTAGATATTACAAATAAACTATATGCCGACTACTCTGCATTCAAAAAAGCATTATACGAAGATATAGTAACAAATAACCCCGATCTAGATAAACAAGTTCTGTACAAAAAAACACAAAAGCTGATAGACAGAATACTGTTTATATTATTTGCAGAAAGAAGAGGATTATTGCCCGTAAATACAATTGCTAATATGCTGAAAACATTCGAAGATAGCTACAAAATGCAGTTCTGCGATGATCTATACTCTGTGTTTAAAAAATGGTTCGGCTTCATTAACAGCGGGAACGACAGAATGCAGCCGCACATATTCGATTACAATGGGGGGCTCTTCGCTGAGGACGACGTCCTCGATAACATCGTTATTTCTGATAAAGTGCTGAAAGACAATTGCAATGTATTGATTAAATATGACTACGAAAGCGAAGTAGACGTAAATATTCTCGGGCATATTTTCGAGCAGTCCCTGGGGGAAAATGATAAAAAAAAGGCTGAGCAAAACGGAAAGAAAAAAGCAAAAAACAATGGAATACGTAATCAATACGGTATTTTCTATACAGCTAAATACATCACACACTACATAGTAGAAAATACAATAGGAAAGCTCTGCCAAGAAAAGAAAAATGAGCTTAAATGGAATGAATTAGAGCAGAATATAGCTGAATTAAAAGGCAAAAAAGATAATAAAACAATAAAAGCTCAAAAAAGAGAATATGAAATAATAATTGATAGCTACCGGGAATGGCTGCTCACGCTGAAGATATTAGACCCCGCGTGTGGCTCCGGAGCCTTCCTGAACGAAGCCCTAAGCTTTCTAATAGAAGAACACAAAAGCTTGGACGAACTAAAAAATGAATTAGCCACAGGTGGCGCGGGATTAGAATTCACCGAGATAGAGAAAAAAGTGCTCGAACAAAATATATTCGGCGTGGATATAAACGAGGAAAGCGTGGAAATCGCCAAGCTCTCGCTATGGTTGCGCACTGCAAAGCAAGGAAGAAAGCTAAGCAAGCTATCGAACAACATAAAATGCGGGAACTCCCTAATAAGCGACCCCGAAGTAGCCGGCGAAAAGGCATTCGACTGGAACTCTGAATTCCCAGACATTATGCAAAACGGTGGCTTCGACGTAGTAATAGGAAATCCGCCGTATGGGATAACGTTTAAAAATAATGAAAAAGAATACTTAAGACAATATGATGACTTAGTGCCAGATTATGAAGCTTATATTTATTTCATTTCTTTATATAAAAAAATTTTGAAAAATAACGGTTATCTGTCGTATATATTTCCTAATACATTTCTATCAAATTTATACGGTGAGAGATATAGAAATGAATTAATAAATAATAGTACAATTGAACTTATCACTGACCTTTCTACTGATAATACTTTTATAGATGCTAAGGTTAGAACATGTATAGTAGCATTAAGAAGAGAAATAAATGAAGAGTATAGTACAAATCTTACTCGTATTAACAATGAAGAGTTCACCAATTTTAGTACAGTAACTAAAGCAGAATTAATTACAAATTGTACAAATATTCTAGCTCTATTCCATCTGTATAATGAAGATGCAGAAGTAATTAGAAAAATAAGAAATAATACTACACTTAATAATTATTTTACGGTATCTCAGGGGTTAATTCCTTATGATCAATATAGAGGACATGATGAAGAAACCATTAATAATAGAATATGGCATACTAATTATCAAAAAGATAAAACTTATAAAAAAGAGTTAGCAGGAAAAGATGTAACTAGATACAATATCGAATGGAACGGTGAAAGTTGGATTAGTTATGGCGAATGGCTTGCTGCTCCAAGAGAGGAGAAGTTCTTTAAAAATCCAAGAGTGTTAATAAGAGAAATTACGTCTGAAAGATTATTATGTTGCTATACAGAAGAAGAGTATTATAATACTCCATCAATAATTAATATAATTGATGAAAATAATGTTTTAGATCTAAAATATTTATTAGCAATACTAAATTCTAAAATTATAGGCTGGTTGCATAACAAAACATCGCCAAAAGCAAAAAAAGGATTATTCCCAAAAATTCTTATAAGAGATGTTAGAAATTTACCTATAAAAGCTCTCTCTCCAGAGGAACAAGCCCCCTTCATCTCCCTCGCAGATAAAATGCTGAAGCTGAATAAACAGCTGCAGGAAAAAGTGCAAAAATTCGTGGACTTAATGAAGACTACGCTTAATGTTGAAGTAAAGAATGATGTGTTCGACAAGAGCGAGAATGAGTTTATAAAAAAAATAGAGCAAAAAACATCGGTGAGCAAACTTCAAGAGTGGCTACTGCTCTTTAGGCAATACAAAGGCGAAGCCAAAGCCCTGAAAGACGAGATAGAAAGCACGGACAAAACCATAGACGCTATGGTATATGATCTATACGGCTTAAGCGAAGATGAAATAAAGATAGTAGAAGCGTAACTTCTTAATATAGAATAAGTTAGCTTATATAAAGCGAGGGTTGCTAACCGAGCTAAGCAACCCTCTAATTATTAATTTCATCTAATTTTAAGAACATAATAAAATGAAAAGATATATTCTCAAGTGCTTAGACGTAGCTTATTATCTATTATTGTAAAAAAAAATTAAAGAGGGCTGTCCCGCGAAAGGAGCAGCCCTCTATTTGTATCATTTATTGGAGAAAACTAAATTCATATAAATATCTATTATACTCTTAGCTTCACGCCACCGTAAATAGTGCGAGGTCTGCCAGGACCATAGATATAACCAGAGTCTCTATTTACGCCGCGGTCGAAGTCGCTTTGGTATTGGTTAAGTACGTTTTGCACACCAAGGTAAAGCTCGAAGTCTGGGTAAGAAGAGAACTTATAGCAAGCTTTCGCATTTAATTCGAAGAAAGTAGGAGTCTTCACGAGTTCGTTTTTAGTGTTTTCTTCGCCGCTTGGAAGGATACCGCCAGCGTAGTGAGGAGTGTACATTTCGCCAGTGATGATACCAGAAAGGTCAATGTCGAAGTTATCAGTGATTTGCGAGTTCAGAGTGAAGAAGCCGTATTGGTTAGGGGTACGAAGGATAAGGTCGCTTGACTGCTCAGCAACTCCGTTTTTTTCGTCAGCATCGAGCCATACGATAGCTTGGTTGTATTTGCTTTCTTGCAGAGTGTAACCAGTCTTTAGGTTGAACATAGAAGAAAGTTGTGCTTGCAGTTCGATAGTTCCGCCAGTTACTTTCGCAGAGCTAGCATTAATTCTTTCAGAGATAACAGTACCGTCTGGGTTTGTGCCTCTATCTTCGAGAGCGAATGCGTCGTCGATTTGAGTTCTGAAAAATTCGCCGCTAATAGCCATTGGGAAGTCAGCGATTCTGAATGAATAGTCAGCAGAGAAAGAGAATGAGTTAGAGTACTCAGGTTTTAGGTCTTTGCTGTTAGTAATCATTTTCACAGTTCCGCCTACGAATTCGATGTGTAAGTCTTCGTCGAATGCTTGCGGAGCTCTGTAACCAGTGGAGAAAGTACCGCGGATAGATAAGTCTTTAATAGGCTTATAGAGTATGTTTGCGCGAGGGATAATCACAGCTTTATCGATGAAGTTGTTTTTATCTACTCTTGCGCCAAGCACGATGTCGAGTTCTTTAGCGATTTCCCAGTCATCTTGTAAGTACACGCCGTGAGTTTGGGAAGTTTGGTCAACTACTCTCTTGTATCCAGTCATATTGTCGAAGATGTAATCGCGGTTAAATTCATAACCAGCAGTTAGCACGTGCACACCGAGGAAGTCATCGATAATGTGGTTATATTGCACGCCAGCAGCGAGAGTATTGTTATCAGTATAGCCATAAGCATTTGGATCTTTATTTGTGCCGTAGTAGCTATTTCTCTTTGTATCTTGGTATGAAGCATAAGCCGAGAATTTATCGCTTGTTCCGCCTATGTACTGTTCATATTGCAGAGAGTAAAGCTGAGTATTATGAGAGATTTGCTCTGTGATGTCTGTTTCGTGTGGAGCGAGAGCCAATAAGTTACCGCCTCTTGTTTTGTGGTAAGTAGATTGATATCCAGCTTTGATAGTGCTTAGGTAGCTTGGTTTATAGAATAAGTTCGCTCCGAGAGATTTCACTTGTAGGTCTGTTAATTCAGTGAATCCGTCGCCATTTGCGTCCCATGCGTTTCTGCTGTGGGAGTTAGCATAAATGCTTAATCCTAGATCTTGATCATTATTAACTAATGAAGTATTGAAATTTATATTTCTGTCGGGTGTCTTGAAATCGGTAAATGAATTATTAACGTCTAAGCTAAATTCATTATTTGATGGTAATTTAGTGATAATATTTACAACGCCTGCGATAGCATTGCCGCCATAGAGAGCGGAGCCACCGCCGCGCATAACTTCTACTCTGTCGATCATATTAGTAGGGAGCTGGTCAAGACCATAAACGCTATTCAGAGCAGAAAATACAGGGCGACCGTCGATTAGAATTTGCGCATATTTGCCTTCTAATCCGTTCAGTCTGATTTGCGAATAACCGCAGTTTTGGCAATTAGTTTCAATTCTAAGTGCAGGCTGGAAGCCGAGACCTTCTTTTAAAGAGATAGATGCAGTACGTTCGAAGATGCGGTTATCGAGGACCGAGATCTTCACAGGAACGTCTTCATATACTTTTTCGCTACGAGTAGCAGTAACTACGATAGGAGAAGCCAATACTTCAGATTCCTTTAGAACTACTTCGCCCATATCGAGGTCGCGTTCGTCATTTGGTTCAATAGTTACTTTGTATTTCTTTGTTTCATATCCCACAAAAGAGAAAGTGATGATATACTCGCCTTTGTGCATCTTTTTGATGATGAAGGTACCATCGTTTTTAGTTTTCGCGCCGAGAGCAGTGTTTTGAACAGTTACTGTAGCCCCGAATAGTGGCTTGCCATTCTTTTCACTTTTCACAATACCACCTAGAGTATGATAGTGCGCCATAGCACTAACGCTAAGAGTGAGTAGCATAAAAACAACTATGCTAATTCTATTTATTAAGTTCATTATATTTCTTTCTGTATTAGTTTGTTATGTTAATTAAAGTGTTAAAAATTAGAATAATCAATAAGATATCAAACACATACGAATATGTGATCACATAATAAATTTACATATATAACTTGTTAGTAGGAGAAAGAAATACGCGGGGGCGCACGCAGTACGGGTATTCTGTGCAGCTTCAGCAGGCGAATGCAGTTTATTGCTAAGTGGAGTAATCGCTTAGCCACAAAGTAACTTACATTCGTAAAGAAGGCAATGAATACCACTGTGCTTACAAGTGAGGTATTGTATAGAAATATGATTAATAGCTTTTCGGGAGTGTGGTTGTGCGATTGAATCGGCAAACTACCATCATTATTTGCTCTTTCGGCAGCGGTCAGAGGGTGAAAGTGATAGACTAATCCGCTATTGTTAATAAGATGATAGTGCCCATTTACCACGCTATTATGCACTTGAAGTAGTACACCGATAGCGAGCAGAAAGGACATAAATCGCAAGGCAAAGTTATGAGAAATGCTGCTTTTCATCTATTAAACTATCTCTTAATACTAATTAGGCGTATTACGCCTTAAGCGACTAAGGGTTTCATACAAATGTTTGTAAATAATGTTTACGAATACTAGCAGTGCAGCTAGATATTAGTAATATAAATTATATAGATAATTGAAACATAGACGCAATTTAGCTTATTGCTCATTATTGGAGCTGTGGGCTATTATATCGAGTATGCGTTCCATATCGTCCGGAGAGTAGAACTCTATTTCTATCTTTCCGGATTTTTTATCCTTAGGGAGTATTCGCACTTGTGTGCCGAATATATGCCGCAGGTAATTCTGTTTTTCTTCGATTACCGCTTGTATATCGGCAGGTAATTCTTTTGGTTTGCGTGGCTTCTTCGGAGTGTCCATCGCCGAGCTGAAGCGTCCTTCGTTTATATCGCGAACGAGTGCCTCTGTTGCTCGCACGGATAGCTCTTTCTGCATAATCTCCTGCCAAGCAAGCACCATATTCTGTGGAGAATGCAGAGCGAGCAGTGCTTTTGCGTGTCCGTTGGATATCTCTCTATTTCTTAGTGAATCTTGAATGCGTGGCGGTAAGTTCAATAATCGCAGTGAATTAGTAACTGTTGCACGTTCCTTCCCTACGCGTTTGGATACCTCATCGTGCGTCAGCTGGCAATCTTCTATCATTCGCTTATATGCGTTAGCGATTTCTATTGGGTTTAGGTCGCTTCTCTGCAAGTTTTCGACTAAGGCGAGTGCCATTAGTTCGAGGTCAGTTTCTACGCGTATGATATGAGCCGGGATAGTCTCAAGTCCTGCGAGTTTGGAAGCGCGAAGTCTTCTCTCGCCAGAGATGAGTTCATATCCATCGGGAATAGGTCTAACGGTAATAGCTTGGATTACCCCATTTTCAATAATGGAGTCCTTCAGGTCTTCGAGCTCTTCAGGGTCGAATTCCTTACGTGGCTGATATTGATTAAGCACAATGCTATCGATGCGAATCATAGGAGTCTCGAGAACTTTGTTCTCTCCCTCTGGCACTTGCCCCTCTTTTGGAACGAACTTAAAGCCATCGGCAGATGTTTCAATCGTGCTTGGGAGCAGCGCTCCTAATCCTTTGCCTAATCCTTTGCTATTGTTTTTGGACATAATTACTCATTACATACTTATATAAGATTGCAAAATTACGTTATTTTTTCCACATATTGAAAAAAATACTGAATAAAACTGAAAAACTATATTTTTCGCGAGCAAATATAGTGGCTAAGTCCTATATAATTGCTGAAAATTTATTAATTTGCGTTCTTTTGTTTATTTCACTATATAAAATCTTATGAGTAACACTTCAAGTATAGAAGCTGGGAAAATGAAACAACCACCTGGACTGTACCTCATTTCCTTCACTTCGATTTGGGAACGCTTCTCGTACTACGGAATGCGTGCCTTCCTGATTCTTTATATGGCAAACCACGTTATCGAAAGCAACCCGAAAGCTCACCTTGGCGGTTTGGGCTTTTCCGATGGTTTCGCCGGAACTGTATATGGTATCTTCACCGCAATGTGCTATATGCTCCCTCTCTTCGGTGGCATCTTGGCAGATAAGTACATAGGCAAACGCCGCTCCGTGCTTATCGGCGGTTTGTTTATTATGTTTGGTCATTTCTCTTTGGCTATGGATGCCGGAGAGGTTATTTTCTTCCTTGGTCTGACCTTAGTCGCCATAGGCAATGGCTTCTTTAAGCCGACTGCTGCCACTATGATTGGCGACCTCTACGAGCCGGGCGACGAAAGACGCGATAGTGCCTTCACTATCTATTATATGTTATTCAACGGCGGTGCATTCCTCGCGCCTATCGTTTGCGGTTTCTTCGGAGAAACTTATGGATACAAATATGGCTTCCTCGTTGCTGCTATCGGTATGCTATTGGGCTTAATCGTTTATGTTCTCGGTGCTAATAAGTACTTAGGCGACATAGGCAAGAAGCCAATTGCAAAAGAACAAGCAGAAAAAGGCGTAGAAGTTAAGAAAGAGCCTTTAACAAAAGTAGAAAAAGATAGAATCTCTGTAATCCTCGTTCTTTTATTCTTCGTTACATTCTTCTGGGCTGGATTCGAACAAGCTGGCTCTACCCTAACCCTCTATACAGATAAGTATATTGATAAAGTGGTATTCGGTTGGGAAGTTCCTACTTCTTGGCTACAAGCTGTGAATCCAATTTTCATCATTATCCTTGGTCCTGTATTCTCTGCTTTGTGGATGGCATTAGCAAAGAAAGGCAAGAACCCATCAACTCCTGTGAAAATGGGACTTGGTATGATAGCTCTTGCAGTGGGCTTCGTATTTATGATTGGTGCAGTTATGGAACGCGGTGGCGAAGTAGAAGACGTTACAGTGAAAGCAAGTATGCTATGGTTAATCGGTACATACTTCCTGCATACAGTCGGCGAGCTTATGCTCTCGCCTATTGGTCTATCAATGGTTACTAAGCTGGCTCCAGTTCGCCTTGCATCTATGTTTATGGGTGTGTGGTATTTATCATCTACAATTGCAAACTTCATCAGCGGTATAGCAGTGGGCTTCGTAGAACAATACGGCGCAATGACTATATTCTCTGGTATTGCAGTATTCGTAGGTATTTGTGGTTTATTAGTATTGCTATTAAGCCGTTGGTTACTCGGCAGAATGCACGGCGCTGATTAATCCATAAAAAATATGAAAATTTACGAGAAAGGAAATCGCCTTTACGATTTCCTTTCTTTGTATATATAGCTAGTATTATAGCTTAGATAGAATCATCGTTTGGATAATTCAGCATACACAGCTTCTGCGAATCTATCGCATTCTTCTTCAGTGATAATAAGCGGAGGGATAATCCTTAAAACATTTGTATTTGTCGCGTTAGAGATAATCCCACGTTTAAAAAGGGCATAAACTAACTCACTCGCTTCGAAGGAAAGTTCCAAGCCGAGTAGCAAACCTTTGCCACGCACAGACTTGACGAAATCTGGGAAGGCTTTTGCTATATCGCATAGCTTAGAATGAAGGAACTTGCCAACCTTTTGTACGTTATGCATAAGCCCATTTTCCAATTCCTCTAAAACTACTAAGCCGGCAACGCAGGAAAGGGGATTGCCCCCGAAAGTCGTTCCGTGCATGCCAAGTTCCCAAGTGTCGGCTATCTTATTTCTAGTGAGTATAGCCCCGAGGGGAAGTCCCCCGCCTATAGCTTTTGCCATGGTAACTATATCTGCACGAACATCATAATGCTCGAAGGAGAAGAACTTTCCGGTGCGACCAGCGCCAGTTTGAATTTCATCCGCAAGGACGAGGAATGAATTCTTCTCCTTCAGCTCAAAAATCTTTTGAATAAAAGCTGGAGAAGCAGGAACTACTCCTCCCTCGCCTTGAATAAACTCCAGCACCACTCCCGCAGTGTTTTCATTAATATGCTCTTCGAGGGCATCGACGTCATTGTATGGGAGAATTCGAATATTATCAAGGAATGGACCCATCTTATCTTTGTAATGGGGCTTATCCATAAGCGAAAGAGTGCCCATAGTGCGACCGTGGAAGCCACCAGTGAAAGCTATAATTTCCGTCTTTCCTCGCAAAGCCCCGTGCCTACGCAGCAGCTTCATAGCTCCTTCGTTTGCTTCGGTGCCGGAATTGCAGAGGAAAACTTTATGATACTTAGCTAATGTCTTAAGCTTTTCAGCGAAAAGCACTTGTGGCTCTTGATATAAGTAATTAGACACGTGCATATACTTCTGCACTTGGCGAGTAATGGCATCAATTACTTTATCATTGCTATGACCAAGGGCATTAACGCAGAGACCGGAAAGGAAGTCGAGGTACTGGGTTCCGTCCTTCGCGGTGATGGTGCAACCTGTGGCACTTTCTATTTCTATGGGGTATCGCCTATACAGGCGGAATAAAGAATCGCTCTCTCTTTGTTTTAATGTATTCATACTATCTGTGTATTATTCATAATCAATAATTGGTAATGCATATAGCGTAGTATACTTTTAAGATAGTTAAAATATGAAAATAATCCGAAAAAATTTGCTAAATATAAATAATTTGCTTAATTTTGATGGGATAATTTTTAGTATTCTGGAAATTATTAAATAAGGAAAAAGTATGCTCAGAATGTATAAGTATATGTTTTTGCTTGTGATGTCGCTCGCGATGCTCTCCTGCGGGAAAGATAACCCAGATGACTTTCGCGTGGACGTGAAGCAAGCAATGCAAGTGAACGTGGTATTGGACAAGTCGCTATCTTCCAAGATAATATCTGAAAGCGATTTCTCCGACTGCGACTTCGTGTTAGTGAATTATCTCGCCAGCGAGAAGTATATCAATTCGACTAAGGGCAAGCTGATTCCACCTCAGCCATCGCTACTTATGATAGCAAAAGATATAGAAAAAGTGAGCGAAGTTAGCGTGAATGGCGATATGCTTGTGCAGACTTCACCTATAGTATATCCTGGGTACTTTTTCCAAGAGAGCAAAAACTTAGATCTTACTAAGCACTCACCCGATGCCCCCTGTAATCTGAAATTTAAATTCGACGGGGAGGATTACGAAGTAAATACGAAATACCTTAGCAGTTTAGAGCCTTATTACTTCAAAGACGTGTCCGATACCTTGTATAAGAATAGAGAACTATTCTTCTCGTGGAATAAGAATGAGAACAATGATACTAAAGTATATATTTCATTCAAGTGGTATCAATCTTACCTCGACCAGAGCAACCCGAAGGTATATCAAGGTATAGACGTGGAGGAAACAGGAAATTTCCTTATGCCTTATAGCAAATTATCCGAAATGAATATCCCGCATTATGGCTTATTCCAGCTTGCACTTTTGCGATATAAAATAGAAGACCGAAGCGCAAAAGGCAAGAAAATAAAGCTGGTTAACATCATTGACTGTGGAGTGGGCTTGCATATTAAGGAACAGTAAGTAAATCATTATTAGTAGTAATGCTACTGAAATAGCAGCATTAACTCATCACAATGCAAAGAATTTACCGAAAGGGTAATTCTTGGCACAGTATTTTTTTGACTTTCGGGTGATAAATCCATAAAACCCATTATATATAATGAAGATAAAGAAATACATAGCTGCAAATATACAAGAAGGCAAGAACCGCGTTATCGACGAACTCGGCGAGGACGCGATTATCCTATCTACGCGCACTATCGTTAATCCTGAGTCTTCAGAAAGTGCTGTGGAAATAGTCGCCGCGCTCGACACCAACGCACAAAGAAGCGATGAGTACTCCTTCGCTAAGCCAGAGGCTATAACCGCAAAGACAATAGATAAACTGCCGGACACCGATAGCGACGACATAGTACAAAGACAGCTGAATAAGCTATTCACGGAGATTAATCAGGTGCAGAACCAGCTATTCGAACTGACGGAAATAGTGAGATTTAAGAATATCTCTGCCCTCTCGCCGAATGCGAGAAACCTATATAAAATACTACTTGATAATGGCTTAAGCGAAAATATGGTGCTGAATACCATAATCCGCCTGAACATAAACGATGGAAGTATAAATCTATACGACTCTATCAAAGAAGCAGGAAAGCTGATATTAGAGCGAATTAAGTTCGGCGATGTTATCGAGCGCAAAGGCGAAAAGCAGATAATCGGCTTCGTCGGATCAACTGGCAGCGGAAAGACCAGCGTTCTTATTAAACTTGCGATTATCTGTAAGTTAGTATTCGAAGGACGCGTGCTTATTATCTCTGCGGATAATATAAAAATCGGCGGGGCGGATCAATTGCAGTCATACGCTTCAATAGCCGGCATACAGTTCCGCGCCGTCAATAGCAACGAAGAGCTACGCGCAGTGATCAATAAAGAAAGTGAATACGACTATATATTCATAGATTCTGCCGGAGCGGGCTATCATAATATCTCTGCTATAGATGATGTGAATAAGATAATTGACAATGTGGATTTTACTCATAAATACCTCGTTATGCAGGCGAACTTGAGTAAAAACTCCATAAAGAATACTATTAATACATTTAAGAAGTGGAAGCCAACTTCCATTATTCTTAGCAAAATAGACGAAACTATACGCTATGGCGAAGTGGTGGAAGGCATTAGCACTGCGACTATACCGCTATCCTATTTCTCCATAGGACAGAATATACCAGACGACATAGAACAAGCAGAAAAACGCAAACTGCTCGAACTACTACTCCCCGAATTACAAAGGAAAGAGGAAGATGAAAGAAGCGAATAATACCAATGATATAAAGCTCGACTCTTCCGCAATCCCGGTGGATACAGTAGTAGATGAGAAATCCCCCTTCGTGCTGACTTTCTGCAGTGGCAAAGGCGGCGTGGGCAAAAGCGTATTAGCCGTGAACTTCGGTATTCTGCTATCTAAGTTCGCGAAGGTGCTGATTTGGGACACGAATATACAATTCCCCAATGTTCATCTTATGCTCGGAGTGGAACCACCCGTGCGGCTAAACGATGTTTATGCGAATAAAATCGATGCAACTCAGGCGATTTTCAGTATAAATGACAATTTATCCATACTTTCTGGCTCTCCAGCGCTAATTGATGGAAACAAATTCATAGATAATAAAGTATACATAGCCGTTGAACAGATACTAAGCAAAACGAACTATGATTATATAATCATTGATTCGCCGGCGGGGTACTCAGAGGATATATTCCAATGCTGCAATATATCCGATATGGTAATGCTCACTATGACGGACGAACCAACCTCTATGCTCGATGCTTATGGATTAGTCAAAATCCTTAAGACTAAGATAGACCTAAGGAAAATGAAGCTACTCGTTAATAATGTGATTGACGACGAGGACGCCGAGGAAGTGGTAGAAAAGTTTAATTTGGTAACTGATAAGTTCTTAAATATGCACATTCCGTCTATGGGATTCGTCCCATACGATAGAGCTGTGCGGCAGTCCATACTGATGCAAGAAGCACTCGTCAGCACCAAACCAAATAGCGAAGCTACGCAAGCTATAGAAGAAATAAGCGATAAAATAAGCGAATACTATAATCTATTACTAAATAATAGCAAAGTATAATTAATAAGAATAAGTAATAGCTAATGGCAAAAGATACGAAAAAAAGCGAAAATATAGATGCTGACCAATTAGAGAAAGAGTTAGAGAAGCGGAAAGCCGAGGCTGCGAAGAAACGAAAAGCCTTAGAGAAAAAGGAAGAAAAGCGAATACGCCGACTTGTGAAGTTCCCGTTTAAGACGCTATTTCAATTGTCCCTCTTGGCTGGGGCTATTACTTTCTTAATTCAGCATTATGGTTCAGAAGTGGATATGATCCGCTCGCTATATAGGGGAAGCCTTGCCGTGCTGGCGTTCCTTTTGGGTGGCGGACTGATTATGGCTGTGCTTGTGTGGATTATTTCGGACATTAAGAAAAAGGAATTAGAGCAGGAAATCGAAGCAGAACGCGAAAGACTGCACCTCGAAGAAGAGGAAAGAGCTAAGCACCTCCGCGCCTTAGAAGAGGAAATTAAAGTCAGTGAGCGAGAACTTAAAAACGCAACTGAACGCAGCTCCGAGCCGACCGCTCTGCCACCATCATCAGCTGAGCAGGCTATACCACCGCTGGAAGAAAGCACTGCCGATGTGGCTTTCGCTGATGACTTCCAAGATAATGCAAATTTCGCAGACGATAATTTCGCAAATGAAAATGATGATCTCTTCACCCAGAATCAGCCACTAAATTTTGGCGATATGGGCGAAATAGAAGAGGAAATCAGATAAGTAAAATATTGAATTAGATAAGACGATAGAGATAATATTTTATATGATATAGATAATGCTATCTATTAATAGCAATAACGTAAAATGGCAATAAACGAACAAAGAAACGAAGAACTGTGGGCGAAGTACTTAGTAAATAAGGATATTGCGCCGAAGAAAGAGCTAATGCTATCATACATAGGATTGGTGAAGTATGCAGTTCAAGGAATGCACTTGCCCAATAATAGTATTCTTCACTACGAAGACTTTATTAATATTGGTATGCTCGGGCTTAGCGAT
This sequence comes from Ignavibacteriota bacterium, assembly GCA_041855325.1. GTDB lineage: Bacteria > Bacteroidota > Ignavibacteria > Kapaibacteriales > UBA2268 > CALLXS01. The sequence goes on along the minus strand of JBHADY010000180.1, from coordinate 34,569 downwards.
GCTATCGAAAGGTTCGACAAAGAGAAAGGCGTAAAGTTCGAGACTTATGCCATGACGCGTATTAAGGGTGTAGTCCTCGATGAGCTAAGAAAGCTTGATTGGCTATCCCGCACTGCAAGGAAACGCGCCCAAGACCTGATGCACGCAGAAGATGAACTGCGCAAAAAGCAGGGAGCAGAGGTTACCGCAGAGCAGATAATGAAAAAGCTGAATATAAACGAAAGCGAATATCAGGTTTATCTGCAGGCGGCAGCTGCTGCTAAGGCGAATCAATATCTGAATGAAAACAGCCAAGGTCAGCTCGGCGAAGATGACTTCGATATACTCGAAGAAGTGCCAGATGATTCATTAGTAAATACCCTCGATAAATTAGAAAACGAAGAAAGAGTAAATAATATAAGCAAGATACTAACCGAAATGCCAGAGAAAAAGCGATTAGTTATTATGCTATATTACTATGAAGAAATGAACTTTAAGGCAATAGGCAATGTGCTGAACCTGACCGAAAGCCGCGTTTGCCAGATTCACGCCCAAGTGATAAAAGAGATTAAAGACAAATTAAACAAATTAGAGAATGCTTGATAAGAATGTACTAAAAATACTCGAAGCATCATCTAATGTGCCTACTATTCCGCACGTAATTATGCAGGTGCTGGATGCCGTGGAGGACGAAAATCTGAGCGCATCTGCCCTTGCATCTATCATAGAGCGAGACCAAGCCCTGACCATGCGCGTGCTCACCGTGGCGAACAGCGCTATGTTCGGCTTTTCCCGCAGAATTTCCACTATAGACTTAGCAATAGTGGTTATGGGACTAAAGACGATAAAGGAAATAGTCCTTAGCCTTGCCGTGCAGCGCATATTCGCAAAAGTTAGGAAAGACCTATTCGATATTAATGATTTCTGGCGTTATTCTGTGTTCTGCGGAGCTGCCTCTCGCGTGATAGCTCGTCGCTTTCACTATAAGCTGGCAGGCGAGGCATTCGTTGCGGGGCTTATTCACGATATTGGCATATTAATGCTGATACAATACTTCCCAAAGGAATTCGAGAAAATGCGATCCCTGCAGATGACTAAAGGATTAAGCTTTGTCGCAGCGGAAAAGCAAGTGCTTAACTGCACTCATGCGGATATTGGGGCATGGCTTGTCCGCAGGTGGAAGCTGCCAGAGAATATAGAAAATGCTGTGCTGCTTCATCACCTCGAATATAACCAAGCCATAGAAATGCTGAAGCAAGTAAACGAAGAACGCGAAAAGGAAAAGGACGAAAGCATACGCATTTCATACGGCGAAAGCGGAATAAACATAGACGAAAACATACACGAACCGCTGACCGTGATAGTCGCTCTCTCTGAGTGGTTCGCTCAGTATATGGGCTTTAAAGAGTGGGCTTTGGAGATGAATGAACACTCTCCCCTCTTTATGGCAGAGGACTTAGTAACCGAGCTGCAGGAAGATGATATACTCAGCCCAGAGGGCGTGCTTCAAGTCCTGCGGCAAGAGATAATCGATGAATTCAGTAAGTCGAACATACTAACACAGATAAACGATAAAGAAAAAAGGCTAAGCAGCCGATAACTACATATTAGTTAGAATTGAATAATACATCCAGATAGAAAGATAAGTAAATATAAATCATAAATTTTAATACAAAGAAATATGTCAAATATACCACAAAAAGCTGCTAAAGGTAACTTTAGCGAAGTAGAAGGAAAATATTGCGTACGCGATATTAATTTAGCCGAAGAGGGCAGAATGCTAATTGACTGGGCAGAATCAAGAATGCCTGTATTAATGAAACTAAGAGAAACATACAGCAAAACTAAGCCGTTCAAAGGATATAAGATAGCTGGTTGCTTGCACGTAACTAAGGAAACAGCTGTTCTTATTCGTACTTTCGCAGAAGCTGGCGCTGAAATCTCTTGGTCTGGCTGCAACCCACTTTCGACAAATGATGCAGTGGCTGCCGCACTCGCTGCAGATGGCATCTCTATGTATGCTTGGTACGGAAACCACGAAGACTTCTATTGGTGCATTGATAGAACTATAGACTTTAAGCCACACCTCACACTCGATGATGGTTGCGACTTAATTAACACAGTTCACGAAAACTACGTAGACCTCGCTAAGAACTATGTAATCGGCGGAACAGAAGAAACTACTACTGGTATCCACAGACTTCGCTCTCGCGCTGCTGCTGGAAACTTATACTATCCAGTATATGCAGTGAATGATGCTGAAACTAAATGGGACTTCGATAACGTTTATGGCACTGGCCAATCTACTTTAGATGGTATACTTAGAGCTACTTCCGTTCTTCTTGCTGGAAAGAACTTCGTAGTGGCAGGCCACGGACACTGCGGTACTGGCGTTGCTATGCGTGCAAAAGGAATGGGCGCGAATACTATCATCACTGAAGTGAAAGCTACTGCTGCTCTTAAAGGTGTGCTCGTGGGTCACGAAGTAATGACTATGGACGAAGCAGCAAAAGTAGGCGACGTATTCGTTACTGCTACCGGTGTGAAAGACATACTAAGAAAGCACCACTATGAATCAATGAGAGATGGTGCTATCATCTGCAACACAGGACACTATGATGCTGAAATTAATATCCCAGAGCTCGAAGCTGTTGCTACTTCTAAGCGCACTATTCGTCCGAACTGTGAAGAATATACACTGAAGAATGGCAAGAAGCTATTCCTCCTTGCTCAGGGTAGATTAGTGAACCTCGCAGCTGCAGAGGGACACCCATCAGAAGTTATGGATATGTCCTTTGCTAATCAGTTTATGAGCCACCTTAAATTAGTGGAAGCTCACAAAGCAGGCGTTAAACTTCCAGTGGAAGTGCTCGACCTGCCAGCTGAACAAGATGAGTTCATCGCTGAAACTAAGCTAAACGCTATGGGCATTAACATAGACAAACTTAGCGACGACCAATTAGCATATATTAATGACTATAACCAAGGTACTTAATATCTTGCTATATAGAGACTTATAGGATAATAGGGGAACACGCTGTTCCCCTATTTTGCATTTACAAAAAGCACTATTTTCATAACCGATAAAATAAATATTGATTTATCGTGTTTATTTGACTTTAGGATTACGTTGAAAGACAATATTGAATATACAATTACCAATTAACGACCCGCTTATAACATACGGGATAATACTTGTGATTATCCTATTTCTGCCTATGCTCTTATCGAAGATACGAATCCCGAGCATAGTCGGATTAATATTAATGGGTATGCTTATTGGTCCAAACGGACTGAACATAATCTCCAGTGACTCAAATATAGAGTTCTTCGGGAATATAGGGCTTATATTCATTATGTTTATTGCGGGCTTGGACTTGGATTTTCACGAGTTTAAGAAATTCCGAAATTTCAATATAGTATATGGTATATTGCTATTCCTATTGCCCAGCTTAATTGCCTTCCTCGTATTCGCGAACTTCTTCGGGAAGGCGCCAATTGATGCAATGCTTATTGCTATCATCTTTTCGACGAATACATTAATATCTTATCCTATTGTAAAGCGACTAAACATACATAACACTATGCCTGTGATAGCTGCCGTCGGGGCGGCTGTGCTGGCAGATACAAGTATATTGATTTGCCTTGGCTTCTTAAAGCAGTTTGCTATTGATGGATTTAACCTTGCCATAGTGCTTAAGGTGGTGCTGAAGTTCATACTGCTGGCAGTGGTTACTTTGATAATCTTCCCGCGACTCACGAAGAAGTTCTTCAACTCTTATGATGTGGAGAACACTTCGCAATTCCTCTTTACTTTTACCTTGCTTATACTTAGTGCTATACTATCGCATTCATTGGATATAGAGCCTATCGTGGGAGCATTCTTAATGGGGCTGGCACTTAATAATTTAATTCCGCATAACTCATTCCTTATGCAAAGGATAGAGTTCGTGGGGAATGCACTATTTATCCCATTCTTCCTTATTTACGTAGGTTTCTTGATAGACTTAAAAGTCATCTTCTCTAACATTGAGCCTTGGGTATATGCTATATTATTTATTGCTATTACCTTTATTGGTAAGTACTTAGCGATTCTCCTTGCCGGCAAGCAATTTAAGATAGATAAGGATAGCAGAAGGCTTATCTTCGGACTGAACCTATCGCAAGCTGGAGCGACCATAGCCATTGCCATAGTAGTGCATAGCCTTAACATACTTGATACTAACGCACTTAATGCAATCATCTTGCTTATACTATTAACTTGCATAGTTTCCAGCTTCATAAGTGAAGAAACAGGAAAGGTAATAGCTGCGAAAACAGCAGATATTAATGAAATCCCCGAAGTGATGCCACAGAGGATACTCGTGCCATACGCAAATCCGAAAACAGTGGATTCACTAATCAAAACCGCTATTCTATTCAAGGAAAAGAACTCGGAGCCCATCTTCCCAATCTCTGTGATTAGAGAGGAAAAGGACTACAACAGCATAATATATAACAATAACCAAATGATGAGCGGACTGCTTAAGCAAATCGAGGCGTATAATGTGAGTCTATCGCCGACCACAAGGCTGGATGCCAGTTTGCCCCACGCTCTGGATAAGGCAATCAATGAACTGCTAATCACTTGCACTATACTTGGTTGGAACTTTAAGCGTACGATAGACAGCAGTCTATATAATAAGCAATTAATTAAGCTGCTTAGCCGAAATCCATCTATGATACTCGTGGCTAAGCTGAATAAGATGCAGAATATAAAGCAGATTAACCTATACGTTCCGCAAAATGCGCAGTTCGAGAAAGGCTTCCTGAAGTGGAACGAGCTGATTAAGACTTTCGCTAAGAACATAAAAGCTGTGGTGAATATATACCACAGCGAAAGTAAGTCTCAGTATATAAGCAACTTATACAAGAGCTATGGCATTAAGAATAATATTGTCTGCGTAGATGAGTTCTATAAGATAGATATAGACACAGTGGCGACTGCCGAAAGTGTAAACATTATGGTGCACTCCCGAATGAAGGGTATTTCCTATTTTGCGCATAATAATCTATTCATAAGTAATCTTGTGGATAGAGCTGAGGATACGAACCTCATACTCCTTTATCCAGAGCAGAGCAAGGAGTTCTCTCCGGGCGAGATTTTAGATAATGATGATTTCGATGAATCGCTAATTTCTTCAAACCTGAACTTAATAGAGAGAATAAGGAATAAGATATTTAGATAGATTAAAGTAAGACTAAACGAAAAAAGTTTGCCCTTCGCTTTTGAGGGGCAAACTTTTATGTATTGAGTTATTATATTCGATTATATTACTTCTACTAAGTCCTGCTTAGTAGCTTTCTTGCCGTGAGCTACATTCGGTGGAACGAGCTGCACGTTTGGTTTAACGTATTTCTCGAACTCATCGCGGAATTTGGTTATGAAACCTTTCACTGGCCAAGCAGCTGCATCGCCAAGTGCGCAAACAGTTCGTCCTTCTATGTTTGAAGCTACGGAAACGAGCAAGTCTAAGTCTTTGCTAGTACCATTTCCGTCACTAATTCTTTTGAGCACTTTTTCCATCCAGCCTGTTCCTTCGCGGCAAGGAGTGCACTGTCCGCAGGACTCGTGGTGATAGAAGTGTGCTATTCTCTTTAGTACTTTCAGCAGGTCAGTATCTTCGTCCATTACCATAATGCCACCAGTACCAATGTGTGTGCCGTAAGTTTTCAGAGTTTCTTCGTCCATTCTCACGTCTTCGATTTCATCGCCACGGAGCGGAGGCATAGAAGATCCACCTGGGATAACAGCTTTAACTTTCTTTCCGCCTTTCACGCCACCGCAGACATTATAGATAATATCTGTAAGTAGCGTACCTGTTGGCAGTTCATACACGCCGGGTTTATTAACGTGTCCGCTAACGCCGAAAAGGAGAGTTCCAGGGTGCTTTGGTTCGCCAATTTGCGAATAAGCTTCTGCGCCGATATTAATAATAGCAGGCACTGCAGTGATAGTTTCCACGTTATTAACAGTAGTTGGTTTGCCCCAAAGACCTGCATTCGCTGGGAACGGAGGTTTAATTCTTGGGTATCCTCTTTTGCCTTCAGTGGAGTTCATTTGTGCAGTTTCTTCGCCGCACACATAAGCTCCGGCACCTTTATGCAGATAGATGTCAATTTTATATGGATTTCCGAATGTTTCGGACATCTTATCGCCGATTAATCCGCGTTCATAAGCTGTGTCCACAGCTTTTTGCATAAGGTCGTACCATTTGTGGTATTCACCGCGAATGTATAAATATGCAGCTTTAATCTGCATAGCATATCCGGCAATCATAATGCCTTCGATAAGTTGGAATGGGTTATATTCGAAGATTTGTCTATCTTTGAAAGAGCCCGGCTCGGACTCATCACCATTAACTGCGAGGTAGCGAATGATATTATCGCCTTTTGGCATAAATGACCATTTAAGCCCTGTGGGGAATCCTGCGCCACCACGACCGCGGAGTCCTGATTTCTTTACTTCGTTTATTATATCTTCTGGAGTTTGCGCTATAGCTTTTCTATATGCTTTAAATCCATCGTGCTGGATATACACATCTATATTGTCTAAATTGTCTATATCTTTTAAGATTAGCTTTGGAGTGTCCATTGTTAACTATAAAAAATCTAAATCCGAGTGTAAATTTAAGTACTCAAAAATAATCAAATTTTTGTTAATAATTAAATTAAATCTCAAATTTATTTAATATTTAGAATAATTATGTGCTAATCGTATTGATTATATATGGAAAAATGCGTAATTTGCGATACGCAAAATGTTACAAGAAAAATATAGATTGCCAGAAAAATTTAATTAAGCATAGTATAACACTATTATAACATTAGTTCCGTCTATTCTGAACTAAGTAAATTCATTAGCAATGTACGATTCGACAACTATAACGAACTATATGCAAAAGCGAGAAGCAGAAGCAAGTGAGCAAATACACGTCTCTCGCGGAAAAAGGGTATATCTCTTTTTCCGCTGGATAGTCGAATGCATTGCTATACTTATATTTAGCCCAATAATTATATCTATTCTGCTCGTGGCTGTTATCCTGCTTATACTCGACGGTGCGAAAAACCCATTCTTCGTGCAGGAGAGAATAGGCTTAAACGGCAGGATATTCAATATCTATAAATTGCGCACCTTTAATAATAAGGGACGCATCAGCAAGATATCTATGTTTATGAGGCATCATAGAATAGATGAATTCCCTCAATTCCTAAATATCCTCCTCCGCGATATGAGCATAATTGGTCCTAGACCAGAGCCAATTATATACTATGAGAATATCATAGAGCATATCCCAGAATTTCATAAGAGAAATGCCATTCGTCCGGGGCTTACCTGCTTAACACAAGTAGAGATAGGTTATACGGATAATATGGCTATGCACAAGGAAAAACTAAAATACGACATCGAATATATAGAAAATATATCTCCGCTATTGGATATGAAGATACTTTGGCAAACAGTAAGAGTAATATTCAATAAGAAGGGAGCGAAATAGCATTATACTGTGCATTATCTATATTTAATTGTGATAAAAGAAGTTAACAATGAGAAAATTGTTAAGAAAAATTAAAAAAGATCTCACTTATTGTCGATTACTTCGTATAAGAAGTTATTAACATACATACACAAATTATCAAAGGTCAAACAAATGTCAGTAATTAAACACATTCATCAAATTAGAGTGCCATACTATGATACAGATAAGATGGCAGTAGTATATCACGCAAACTATATTAAGTATTTCGAAACAGGAAGAACAGAGCTATTAAGAGCGGAAGGTATGTCCAATAGATATATTGAGGAGCAGGGCTATTACTTTCCACTATTAAGCGCCAGCGCTGAGTATCACGCTCCAGCAGTGTATGATGACCTGCTCGATATGGAAACAACTATTGATACTAAATTGGGCGTGCGCATAACATTTAACTATCGCATTTTCCGCGGAGAGGAATTGCTCTGCTCCGGAAGCACTACTCACTGCTTCACTCATATTGAAAATATGAAGCCATGCAGACCGCCTAAGTTCTTCGTTGACTTCATTAAATCCATAGAGAATAAATAGACTAATTTTATACAATATAGAACTATGAAAAAAGTACTTTTTCTGGCTTATCTTTTGGAAAGTCTCTTTTTATTTAGTGGCAGTATGATTGCTCAGGAAGAGACATCTGCTATTTCCGGTATTGTTAGCGAGAAAAGCTCCGGAGAAAACGTCATCGGCGTGCCGGTAGCTATATATAAAGATACAACAGGGAACGCAAAGCCCATTCGCGGGGCTATGAGCAACAAGTTCGGTTTCTTCTCTATCCCAAAAGTGAAGCACGGGGAATACTTCCTCGTCGTGTCCGGAGTGGGATATAAAGACTATGTGAAGAAAATCAAAGTAAGCGGCGACCTTACCCACAACGTGCAATTAGAGATTAAAGAATACTTAGCTGACGAAGTGGTGGTAACTGCCGAAAGACTGAAAGACCCAGTGAATAGAATATCATCTGTGGATATAAAGTCGGATTTTGTACTAAAGATGCCATCTCTCGGAGGCGAAGCTGATGTGTTCCGCACATTGCAGCTTCTCCCCGGGGTTAAGCAATCGAATGAACTTTCCAGCGGACTTTACGTGCGCGGCGGTTCTCCGGATCAAAACTTAGTCCTCTTAGATGGCGTTATAGTTTATAACCCATCTCACCTTGGTGGATTCCTCTCCTCATTTAACTCCGAGGCGCTTCGCGATATTAGACTTATCAAAGGTGGTTTTCCGGCGGAATACGGCGGCAGGCTTTCCTCTGTTATTGATATGACTATGAAAGAGGGCAATAAAGAGAAATTCTCCGGCTCTGGTGGTATTAGCTTAATTAGCTCTCGCTTAACTTTAGAGGGACCAATAAACGAGAACTCAACTTTTATGATTTCCGGCAGAAGAATGTACCTCGACCTCCTGATGAAAGGAATGGCGAGCTATATGGGCGAAAGCACCGACGAAATGCCTAATTACTACTTCTACGACTTAAACGCTAAGGTGAATTATAAGCTCGGAGAGAATGATAGAATCTTCGCCAGCGGATACTTCGGCAGAGACGTACTTAGTGCAGGCAAAAATGAAGGCTTCAGTATATTCTGGGGTAACCAAACCGGTAACCTAAGATGGATGCACATCATTTCGCCTACTCTCTTTACTAATGTATCATTAATATACACGAACTATAACTTCAATATGAACTTAGTTGACTCAGCAGGCAAAAAGCCCGTTTGGGGAACTAAGTCCATTATCGAAGACTATATGCTTCGCGCGGAAGCTCAATACTTCCCGAATGAAAGCCATATAATTAAATTGGGTGCAGAGGTAACTAATCATACATTTGGCACTGCTATATTCTCCAGATTAGACGACTTCGATGATTTCGACCTCTTTAAACCAAATCAGATTTCTGCAGTGGATGCGGCTATCTATCTGCAAGACGAATGGAAAGTAACGAATAGATTTACTACGAACTTGGGTGTGCGCGGATACTTCTTCTCTCAGGGTAATTACTTCAAAGCAGAGCCAAGGCTATCTGCTTCATATACTCTGACGGAGAACTCTTCGCTTACTGCATCTGCAGCTATGGCGCATCAGTTCCTGCATATGATAATCAGAAATGATATATCCCTCCCTACAGACCTATGGTATCCATCGACTAAGACTATCAAACCGCAGGAAAGTATCCAAGGTGTGCTGGGATATGAACACATATTTAACGAAGGTGAATACCTACTTTCCGTAGAAGCATATTATAAGACTATGGATAACTTAGTAGAGTATAAGGATGATGCTTCATTTACCTTCGGTATTCCATTGGAAGAGCAATTCACTCGTGGCACTGGCTATTCATACGGTTTTGAAGTATTCTTAAATAAACGCCTCGGTAACTTCACTGGCTGGTTGGGATATACCCTCTCTTGGGCTAAGCGCAAATTCCCAGAAATAAACAATGGCAAGGAGTTCTTCCCGAGGTATGACAGAAGGCACGACGTTTCCCTTACTCTTAATTACAAATTAGGCGAGAAATGGGAGCTTGGAGCAAGCTGGGTATACGGCACAGGCCAAGCATACACTATGCCGACTGGCGAGTATATTGGTATAGATCCAGATTATGTGAGTGGCGGAAGAGTAGTACTAAACGAATATTATCAATTCACTGATAAGAATGGGGCACGCTTGCCGGCATTCCATAAGTTAGACCTGAACTTTATGTATAAGTTCGAGTGGTTTGGTCTGCCGTTCGAGTTCTCAATAAACTTATATAACGCATATAATAGAAAGAATCCATTCTTATGGTATATTGGTTATGGTGAAAGTAAAGATGGTTACTCTGAGCCAGATAAACGCGTGGTGAAGCAAATGACACTATTTCCATTTATTCCAACATTCGGACTTAGCTTTAAGTTCTAAGAAAATAAACAGTATGTGCATTGCGAATAAGTTAACGTAAATTAATAAATTATTTGCTAATGCACATACTTTTTCGTATCTTTGCGGTCTTTTGGTACGCTAATTAACTTTTATCAATATAAATATGTTATGCTTATTAGTCATTAAGCATAACGTTTTTTTTGTTTACTAAGCTACTATTAGCAAATATTGTTCAATTAATATATAATTAACTAATGGGTTTTGTTACGAAAGAGAAGCTCTTCTCTAAAGACTTCTTCATAACTTATGCTTGGCTGCTCGGCGGTTGTTTTGTATTCTCGCTGGGAGCAGTATTATTTGCCGAACCATACGGATTTGCCCCGGGTGGAACTTACGGTCTATCTATGGTATTCCATAACTTATGGGGCTGGCGCACAGAAATCGCCGCTTTATCTATGGATATTCCATTATTAATACTTGGTATCTACTTCTTAGGACCAAAGTTCGGTATAAAAACAGTAATTTCTACTTTTGCTATTCCATTCTTTATGGGCTTAATCCACAACTTATATGGATGGTTGCCACTTTTGGAATCGACAGAAGTATTAGCTCAATTGAACGCTTTGCAAGCACAATTTGACTTATCGCAAGCAGCGCAAATGGAACAGTTCGCATCAGCTATGCGTCCTTTATTGCAGGAACACCTGCTATCATCTATCTTTGGTGGTATAGTTTATGGTATCGGTATCGGTATGATATTTAAATCCCGCGCTACTTCCGGCGGTTCTGATATCATCGCTATGATACTTAATAAATATACTCATATCTCCCTTGGTACCCTCGTTATAATCGTGGACTGTACTATTACATTATCAACTGTAGTAGCATTCGGCGACTGGAGACTCCCGATGTACTCCTGGATTATCGTATTCATCGAAGGTAAGGTAATCGATTTAATCGTGGAAGGTGCTTCTGTTCATAAGACACTGATGATAGTAACAAGCAAGATAGACGAAGTGAAGGATATTATCCTGAAAGATATTAATCGCGGTGCTACGCTAATCCCAGCAACTGGTATGTATAATAACACAAGCTCTGATGTTATCTATACAGTGCTTACTCGCCGCGAAATGATGATCTTAAAGTACAGAATAGCAAAGATAGACCCGAAGGCGTTTATCAACGTGCTGGACTCTAAGGAAATCTTAGGCACAGGCTTTAAACCACTAACTGCTGAAGATTAATCATAAAATAGCTAAATAATATAGCAAAATAAGAATGGGCGATTTCATAATATGGAGTCGTCCTTTTCTTGTATTATCTAGATGAATAAAATTTATAATCTATAAAATCGTTTACCCTATGTCGCTTAATAGATGTACTAATTAATTGAAAAGAGGCAAGAATGAGAATAAATAGCATAGAATGCGCAAACATCAAAAGCTTTCAATCTATTAAAGTAGAGCTAATTGACTTTAATGTTATTATCGGACTTAACGGCTCCGGGAAGTCCAATTTTATACTCTTATTCAAAGTAATTAAGGACATACTAAGCAATAACCTGCGCACAGCGTTATCGAACCAAGGGGGATATTCCTATCTGATGAACTACTTCCTGCAGTGCAATAATGATACTGCCATCCGCCTTGCTTATGACATCACTATGACAAGCGAAGTGGAAACAATGCTATCAGTTAATGGGAAGGAATATCGAACTTTGATTAAAGGAATAAAATCCGACTTCACAATAAAGCCTGATTCTCATACTACATTGCTTAGCGATAAACTAAGCATAGCATTCGAGCTGTTTGATAATGGAGTGAAGGTCTCCGGTGCCGAGCTTATTGCTGAAAGAGATGGGAATGCTTATAACTATAAAGTTAATAACTATGATAGTTTGGATTTCTCTGCGGTGGATCTATTCTCCGCCTTCGATGAGTTTAAGAAAGGCACTTTCGCTGATGATGAACTGGCTATTCATAGGGTATTCTCCCAGCTATTCAATATAAATATAGCCCAGAAAGTAGCAGATAAGATATCTATTTATGAATTTGAACAAGATTTGCTCTCCTCGCTGAAGTTTAATCCATTAATGAAAGACGAGAAAGAGACTAAAGACCAATATACCACATTGCTGCACTCCGTGCTGAACGACGAAAGAAAGCGCCGGCAGTTCTTCAATGTGCTGAATTATATACTCCCAGATATAGAAGATGTGAATATAGCAGTAGAGAATGGACTTGTGCAAACCATTATGGTGAAGGAGAAGTTCCATAATAGCTATATCCCAGCGAGCTTGCTATCGAACGGGACTGTATTCCTGATGATAATAATACTATCCTTATACTTCGATGAGAAGTATTTAACTATATTCGATGAGCCGGAACGCACTATTCACCCGAATATCATCTCTAAAGTAGTGGATATGATGAAAGATGCTGCCCGCTATAAGCAGATAATACTATCCACTCATAATGCAGAGATAGTAAAAAATGCTGGAATAGAGAATATTATGCTTATGTTCCGCGACCAGCAGGGATACTCCAAAATAAGTCGTCCGACTGATAGCAAAGAAATAGCCACATTCTTAGATAATGACATAGGCTTAGATGAGCTATTCGTGCAAAATATGCTTTAACGGCATAAGTCAATGTAATAAATGAACTCACTATATTTAATAAACTACATATATATACTTTTACTACAGATGCTGAACATTTTTCCTAAACTATCAGAAATACCGCAAGAGTTAATTGTAGAGAAATCAATAGAGCAGGGAAGCTCTTTGATAAACGGAGAGTTAGTCCGATTAGATACAGACTCCCAAGATGTATGCTCTCCCATTGCTATTAATCACGGGGGCGAATTAAAACCAGTGCGGCTTGGCAGCCACCCACTGATGAATCACGAAATCGCCGGGGAAATCCTCGCCTCGTCCATCAGTGCAATGCGGAGCGAAGTTTGGAAAAGCAAGAGCATAGATTACCGCGCTTCGTGCATAGAGGAGTTTATTCACGAGCTGGCGAAGTATAAAGATGAAATTGTCCGCCTATTGATGTGGGAATCCTGCAAGCCAATGGCAGAGGCAATTAGTGAATTTGACAGAACCATAGAATACATCCGCTTAACCATAGATGCATATAGAGAGATGTATTCCGGAAGCGAAACGCAATACTCTAATGGCTTCGCGGGAAAGATAGTTAATAGCCCGGTGGGAGTGGTTTTAGCAATGGGACCAAGCAATTACCCGCTATATGAGACTTACTCATTGGCACTTCCAGCACTGCTTACAGGGAACAGCGTAATAATGAAAGTGCCGAGATACGGGGCTCTTCTGCATAGCAGTATCATTAACCTTATGCAGGGTGCATTCCCAGCTGGGGCTATAAACGTAATCTATGGAAAGAACGAAGAAACAATAAATCCGATTATGCAAACAGGAAATATTGATATGCTTGCATATATGGGAAGCAATATGTTCGCCGAGCCGATAATTCAATCGCATCCGCGTCCATACAAACTGAAAAAGCTACTCGGCTTGGACGCAAAGAACCCGGCAATAGTCCTTCACGATGCAGATATAGAAGAAACTGCGAAAGAATTAGCACTTGGGGCATTGGCGTTCAATGGCCAGAGATGTGCAGCGATAAAGATTATCTTTGCTCATTCGTCCATATATAATGAACTTATGGAAGTGCTGCGTCGCGAGATAGAATCCGAAAAGATAGGTATGCCTTGGGATAGCGATGTGCGCATCACTCCTATATTTGATAGAAATAGAATACTCTATCTTAAGACTTTAATGGAAGATGCTCTGAGCAAAGGGGCTATTAACTATACTAACGGTGGCGGAACCGTGCTTCATACTATATTCATTCCTTCCCTATTGGGGAATATCACTCCGAATATGCGCATATATAGCGAAGAGCAGTTCGGTCCTATAGTCCCAGTAGTTAAATACGAGGATTTAGATGAAACTATAGAATATGTAAGCAATTCGGACTTTGGGCAACAGATTAGTATATTCGGCAAGGACGAGAAAGTTATAGCCGATTTAGCACGTGCATACTACTTGCAATGTGGCAGAGTGAATATCAATACTAAGTGTCAGCGAGGACCTGATATATTTCCATTCACAGGAAAGAAGTTTTCCGGTGCGGGCGAGCTATCCGTTACTAGCACTCTGAGGGAGTTCACTCTCCGCGGGGTTATCGCCGGAAAAGACAATAGCATAACCAACGGCGTTCTGGGAATGATATAAAATGGATAAGCCTAAGTTATTCTCCACAGTGGAGAGCAAGCGTCTGCACGAAAACCCCTATTGGGCTTATGATCTTGATAGATATATAATGCCGAATGGCAAGGAAGCGAATTACTATTATGTAAATTCTCGCGGTTCGGTGATGATAATCCCCCGCTTCGATGATGATACCTTCTTGCTTACTAAGCAATATAGATACTTAAACCAAAAGGTGAGCATTGAGTTCCCTGGTGGTGGCTGCAAGATAGGCAAAGATGCTGAAGTGAATGCCATAGAAGAGCTGGCAGAAGAAGTGGGCTATAAAGCAAATGCGATGAGGCTATTATCTCGGCACAATCCTTGCAATGGAATGACTAATGAACTTTGCAGCGTCTACTTGGCAGAGGACTTACAGCCCTTCTCCCTTACTGGTGACGAAAGCGAAGACATAGAAATAGTAAAACTAAGCTACGATGAGTTAAACCAAGCCGTGCAAGACGGCTCAATTTGGGACGGAATGACCCTCGCTGCTTGGTCTTTATACAATATAATAGTTAGAAATAGGAATAAATAAGGAATAGATATGCTTAAGAAAATCTCTAATTTCATATTATTAATGTGCCTTATGGCAAGTGCATTAATAGCAAATGACGATAATAGATTAACTTATAAGATAATCTTTAACTATAACGACGGGCACGTATATAAGTACATATACAACGAGAAGACTGAAATAAAAAGAGAATTTGCCGATAAAAGCAAATTAGAGTTCTCCCGCGACAGCAAGATGTACTTTCACCTGAAGAACTATGAGTCTTCAAAGAGTGGATTCGAGACTGTTACCGTGGTTATGGACTCACTTAGACACGACTTAGATTCTGCAAAAAAGAGACAGTGGAAGTTCTTCTCTCGCGACGAGAACTTTATGAACCACTGGAATCAAGACGTAGCCATATATAATATGAATTCCGGTCTGGACTATAAATATGTGATTTCCCCGTATTATGAAATAGCTGATATACTACCTGGGGAAAATATGAAGCAAGTAATTATGCAGATAGATTCCTTCCGCACGGATATGCGTCCGGAAAAGTTCCTTATGTTCCGCAATGCACTCAGCAAAGCTGGAATAAACCAGATAAGCGATGTGAAGAAGATAAACTATCCGGTTAGACGCGTAGTGAAGGACAGCGTATGGCGATCTGGTATTGAGTTAGTCATCGGTGGCGTGCAGTTCTATGACTCTGTGGATGTTAAGTTCTTGGGCGAAAAAGGTGGATTCTACAAAATGGAGGCGGAGTTCAAGCTGAGCCAATTTATTAAGAATCAGATAGTCCTATATGGCACAAAGACAAATATAACAGAGCCACTTAGCGCAGATCTAACTTGCAAAATGACATTTGAAGTTTCTGCTCTCGGCAGAGTAGAAGCAACTATTCTAACTGCAGAAGGGACGATTACTTATATAGATCAAGACTATAAGCAGTTCACCGATAAGATAAAAACCAAAATGAACTGGACTGCCGACGGAAGGTATGAGTACTAATCTTAATATGAGTACTAAGCCCGTATTATAATTAACATAATCTAAAAAATAACTTTCAGGAAAAATATGGAAGGCAATAGATCTAATAATAAAATAGATAGTGTTATCATCGGTGCTGGTGGAACAGGCGGACACCTTTTCCCTGCATTTGCGGTGATAGAAGAACTAAAGAAAACGGAAGATGAGCTAAAAGCATTTTTTGTGGGAAATTCCGAAAAGTTAGAAGCGCGGCTCGTTCCGCAAAATGGCTACAGCTTCACCCCCATTCCTATCAGGGGGTTTCAGGGAATGCTCTCTCTTTCAAATCTATCCCTGCCGTTTAAGATTTTGAAATCAATAAGCGTAGTAAAGAAAATAATAAAAAGAGAAAAACCAAAATTTGCACTCTGCACAGGCGCGTATATTAGTTACCCAGTGGGAGTAGCTGCTAAGCAAATGAATATACCCCTCGTGCTTATGGAATCAAATGTCGGACCCGGCAAAGCCATTAAAATGCTGGCAAGCCGTGCGGATTTAATCATTTCTTCCTTCGAGGCGACCAAGCAGTACTTCGCCCCAGAAGAGCAGAGCAAAGTAGTGTGCCTCGGCAATCCGCTCCGCACTATGTTCGAGAATATGCCAAGAAAGGAAGAAGCTCGCCAGAAGTTCGGTCTTTTGCCAGATAAGAAGACTATACTAATATTCGGTGGTAGCTTGGGCGCAAGACCAATCAATAATGCCGCTGCTGCTGCAATCACGCAATTTAACCCGCACGAGGTACAGTTTCTTTGGCAGACCGGCAGAGAGTTTTTCGTTTCAAAGGATAGCCTGGCGAAGAACGTAGTCGTTACCGAGTTCATCGACGATATGGCTTCTGCTTATGCTGCTGCGGACATAGTGGTGTCTCGTTCCGGTGCGACCAGCGTAGCGGAGATCTGTTACGTAGGCAAGCCGAGCATACTTGTTCCACTTTCCAGCGCGGCGAACAACGAGCAAGCTGCCAATGCTGAGGAACTCCAGCGTCAGAATGCTGCTGTAGTCATCACGAACTGCAAAGTGGGCGAGCTTCTTGCCGGCACTTTAAAGCAGCTAATAAACGACGATGAGCGTCTCCGCGATATGTCCATTCGCGCCATCTCTTTGGCACGCCGCAATGCCGCCAGAGACGCCGTGAATGCAATAAAGAATCTTGTCACCAAAAAGTGATAGCCTCTGGCTTTCACTTTTTGAATTAAGAATTAAGAAGTAAGAATTGTGGATGAAAATCGCCTGGCGTTTTTCTTATAGATAGTTAAAATTTTGCAAAATTTTCCTTGCTTATAATACAAATAAAAGCTAATTTCGCAACTCACACGAAATTAAAGATTAATAGATATATTATGAGAAAAAATATTCTTTCCTGTGCTTTATTGCTTCTTATTATTCTCTCCCCCGCCTACGCTGCTGCAAAGGAACTTATCATTGGCGGTGATGATGAAACCTCGCAATATGGTCCATTCGATACTAGATTTGGCGGAAATAAAATTCAGATAATTCTTACTCAAGGAGAACTTCAAAGAGCCGGTGCAGAAGCCGGGAATGTACATAGTATAGCCTTTCACACGCAGGGAAATGATGTTTCTGCACAGCTTAAACGCTTCCGAGTTAGGCTATCCGAAATAAGCCAAGAATACTTCTATGATAATGAATTTGAAAATCCCACACATATCTCCCTGGGCGACGATTCACCCGAAAGTATATACACCCTTCAGCCGAATGCGAATACTTGGATAAATATAAATCTTACTAATCCATTCTATTGGAGCGGAAACTCTAATCTGCTGATTGAAATTGCATGGACAAATGGAAATAATGGCGAGAACAATCAGCCGCATAATCTATATGCTCACAGGATAGGCGACGAACACAAGGTTCGCTATCTCTATAAAAGAGAATTGAGTGTACCCGATTTGTCTTCATTCAGCAGACCGATTATGACTACGCTAAGACCAAAAATAAAACTGAGCATAGCCCCAGCTCAGGCTCAAATGGAAATAGTGGAAACTCAGTTTGCTATGGGCTATTTAGATGAGTATAGTATTAGCAATTACCGAAAAGTAGAGTTTTCGGCAAGGAATCTTACTCCGCAGGAAGGCGAAATCATTTGTATTCCATCGTCGGGATTATTAGTCTCTACTGACTTAGAGGAGTGGAAGGAATACCCCCAAACTCTTAGCATCTTATATTCTAATGGAAAGACAGAGGATAAGAAAGTATACTGCAAACTGAAAAGCGGAAGCCGAGCCGAGGAGTATCACGCAGATATGCGAATACAGACGCCGGGAGTAGCTGATAAAATCGTTCACTTTTCGGCGAAAGGAGGAAGTATTTTTCAGTATTATTGCGAGAGTGCAGCGAATAAAACAGAAGGAGGCGATATATCAAATATCTCCTTTTTTTTTGAAGATGGGCTAATATTTTCAAATGGGCAATCCGAGCCGATTTATGATAGAGCAGATTGCAATAATAAGTATTCTAACTTCACTAATATGAAGAAGATACATCTGCGAGAGAATACTGGATATAGCATTAAAGTCAGCCTTGCCCACGCGGGAAGCACCGCGAAATCTGGGAAGATAAGCGTATATTTAGATTATGATAGAAATGCGGAGTTCGACGTCGATGAGCTGATATGGACTGAAGAGAAAACCCGCGAAGGCAGCGATTTGGAGTATAATACTTATTGGGGTAATTTCACGATGCCGAGCCGTGCGCGCCTAGGTGGCGATAACACCTGTTTGCTTCGAGTGGTATATGATGAGGATTATCTATGCGATGCCTGCGGCAGATATAACACAGGCGAAACAGAAGACTATGCCGTGCAGTTGCTTGATGAGAGCTATCCCCTGAAGACGGCGCTTAGAGGTGAATACACAATAGGGGGAAATGCAGAAAACGAAAAACATTATAATAACTTGCAGAATCTCGCAAAAGATATAGATAAATATGGCTTGGCTGGAGATGTAACTCTGGCAATAAACACTAATCTTAAAATACCCGAAGGAAAAAGCATAGAGCTGAATAACCCCAGCAATCACAAGATTACCATATACCCACGCGACAAAACACGGACGATTTCCGGCTCTGCCAATGGCAAAGCAATGCTATACTTAAGAGGTAATATTTATATTAATGGAAAAATTAATAGCGAAACAAAACGCAATGCCCTTAAGTTTAAGAACTTAGGAGAAGGCGGAACTGCGATCAGCATATCATCAGAAAGTAATAATACAATAAACATAGGCAATACTCACATAGAAAGCGATAAAGGTATATCAATAAGTGGAAATGGAAGTAGTAAGATTAATGTAAATAACTGTAAATTCGTAACTTATGACAGTGGGATTAACATTGCCGGAGGAGAAATGCGAGATATTATCATAAGCGATAATGTCTTCACCAAAGGTGGTGGCATCAGCATAAGCGGTGGAGAAAATGCGAAAATAGCAAATAATGAATTTGACCTCTCAACAGCCGATGGGAATGTTTCTAACTACGCTATTTCTCTTATAGATAAGAATAATAAAATTAGCATATCAAGTAATAAGATTTATAACTTTGGCGAGGCGACTATCGCCGGCGGAATAAGTATAAATGGCTCACAGAATAGAGATATTCACCTAATAAGCAATGCCATAAATTGCAATAATGCAAGCAGCGGGATTTACCTAAGCGGTAGCGATATAAAGCTGTATCATAATACAGTAAACATAAACGGAGATGAGAGCTCATCTGCTGTGAAAATTGCCGGTGGAGAAGGCATAGCTCTTATTAATAACCTCTTTATTAACATTGGGCTTGGCGCATCACTTGCATTGAATAGTAGCTTCACCCTATCTCTTAGCAAAAATAATAACTACTATGCTGCAGAGGAGAATAGAACTATATACTACAGCGGAAAGAATATGCCTCTTGCTCAGTGGCAAGGGCAAAGCGGAAAGGATATTGCCTCGACAAATGAAAGCGTTTCGTTCTTGGAGAAAATGAAGGCGGACTGCGTGCTATCGCTGGAGTCTGCACTAAGCGAAAAGCTGCTTGCCCCAAGTATTGCTGAAGTGCGCGAAGATATACACGGCAGGGAGAGAAGTGCCATCACCCAGAAAGGCGTAGATGAAGCGATCCCCAATTATGAGATTAGCGATTTGCCCGATAAGCTTAAGCTATGCGCCCCGGACACACTAAAGCTGAAGATAATCGCCAACTTATTGAAATTTAATGACGATATTAAGCGAGGCGAAAGCAAGAAGTATCCGCATAAATATAGATACTATTGGCGAGAAAATGGAGTGATAGTGGATTCCACTTCCGATACATTTTATGCTGAAATTAAATATGAGAATATGGATAAACCCATAGAGTATTGCGTGGAAGTGGCGACGCACGGGCAGAGCAAAAAGTCCAACATGTGTGAAGTCTATTCCGAACGCAAAATAGAGATTATCAAAGAGCCAAAAGAGCTATATGAGCTATCTGAAATGAACCCAGAAGCCATTATTGACTTCGAAGCTGTTGGCACAATTAGCGGCTATCAGTGGCAGAAGTTGATAAAAAATAAGTGGGTGGATTTGTCCGGGGAGAGCAGTAGTAGTCTAATTGTTAGTGCTGATAAACACGGTGCGGGGATTTATCGCGCCTTGCTCTTCGATGGTGAGTATAAGTGTAATAAGGGAAATTACGCCACACGTCGCGCGAAAGTCAGCTTAGCAAGCAAAGTGAAGGAGTGTAAAATGCTCATTTGCGATGGGGATAAAGTTCAAATTAATAGCGAGATAGACGGCTATGCAAAGATTGAAATAATAGACTTGCTGGGGCGAGTTCGCAGCACAATATACAGGGAAATGACTGCCGGAATTGGAGAATATATCACAATGATAGACTGCGAAAGCGGTATATACTATGTGAAGGTTACTATTAATAATACAATAAAATTAGCTAAAATCATAAAAAAATACTAATAATGTGGAATAAATGTTTTAAGAATATTGATTAATTGAATAAAATATAGTATTTTTGTAGTATAGCTAAAAGTTACATAAATAGTAATTTTAGCTTCTCTGAAATAGAATAATATGATTTTAATAATAAATTTTTGGGAAAATAGTATGAAAAGACTATTTAGTATTTTTAATACTCTATTGATTCTTCTGTTGATTGCTTCTGCAGACGGCTTTGCAGCCAATGTGCAAGTAAATAGAGGAAGTCAAAATAGTGTTTACCCCTTTGGCGGAAGAAGAGGTGGCATGAAAACAATGTTGCTGTATAAAGCATCAGAGTTAACTGAGGCTGGGGTACTCCCTGGGCAAATTAGAGCTTTGTCTTTCAAAGTTACGAATCAGGCACCAGATCAAAATGTTCCACTTGAAAACTTCAGAGTTAGAGTAAGACACTTTAATGGTGAAGTCTTGGAAAGTTGGACTATTGGCGAAATAGCTAACACAGCTGGCGGTTGGACTCTATGCTATGGTGGCATGCCGGGCACCTCATTTGATCCGCAAGCTGGAGACAAACCGTGGAAACAAATAAAATTCACCGAGCCATTCTCTTGGGATGGTGTGCACAATATCCTAATTGAAGTTGCTTGGACTAATAATGTGCAAAGCATAGTTCCTGATTGGAGAAATGATGTCGTGAACGTGCAAGCAGATTTTAGACCTTCTACTTGGGATATCCTAGATGATGATACTTGGATTTCAACGGGTTCGATCATGGTATGCACTCCATTTGTGGCTATAGCGAATTTAGATGATTTCCCTAATAATTGGGCAGCTGAAGATTTTAGAGCTGTTATTAAACTCGAAAGCGAAAACTATGTTGCTAGAATATCTACTGAACCAATTACTGAGGTATACTATAACTTTGTAGACCTTAATAGACTATCAGAAGCTAAAATGTTTACTACAAATTTCTTTGGCGCAACTCCAACAGTTGGAGACTTAGTAGTTGCTCCAGAAGAATTTGCTTACGTTTCTGCTAATGGACAAGACTTTGTTACTCACCCAGAAACTTTACGTATCCCATATACTAATGGTCTTGGTGATGAAATTGAAATTTTTGCTAAAATCAAAGGCGGAACTGTTGCAAACCGCAATCATACTGCAAAGGTAAAAGTTACTGCTGGTAATTTAACTAAGAGTATCAATCTTAAAGCAAACTGCGGAGATAATCCTTTCTCTGAATATTGTACATCTAGATCATTGAGCACAAATGGTGCTTCTATAACAAAAGTTACCATTAAACAAGATGATAATGTGTTAATTGAAAACGGAACAGTGCCAGATAAAAAAACTAATCTCACTGCGCAAGAACATAATAATACCGGATACTCAAATAATATAGAAACTGTCCCGGCTCCTACTTTAAAAGCAGGTGAAGAATACTCATTAATCATCGATCGCGTTACAGAAGAAGCAGCATTTTTTACTGGCTTTGTTTATGTTTTTATTGATGTAAATAGAGATGGTACGCTCACATCTCAGGAAGCTGTCGTGATTGGAAGAATGGGTCCTGACGTTTCAGGTGGTCGCATAGATTTCACGATGCCTGAGGACCTGGTAATTTTTGGCGATGGAAAAGTTCTTATGAGAATTATTCTCTCCGAAAGTATCGCGCAAAGTCCTTGCAATAGTTATTGGAGTGCAGGCGAAACAGAAGACTATGCCGTTATATTAGCTCCAGCTGAAGATGCCATTATTTCTGAAATCAAAGCATTAAGCACAGGGGTTACTCCTTATAAACTAAAAGAAGAAACTAAGCTTATCGGTGCATTAAAACTTAGTATGAGAGGTAGCAAAAACCGCCCAGCAGTTAGTAAATATACATTTACTACTGAAGGCACTGTTACTCCGAACGATATCAAAAACGTTAAACTTTGGTATATGGGCAAAAGCACTGTATTTGACCCAAATAAGAGCACGCTCCTCGGCACTATGGAAACAATCGCTGCTGGAAATAATACTATTACAATTACTCCTGAAGCAGGAAAAGAATTAGAAGTACTTCCAACAGGAAAAAGCTATTTCGCTATTACTTGCGATATTAAAGAAAATGCTACTTTGGGACACGTGATAGACTTTAAGTCTATATCACTCGAATTGAAAAATAAAGAGAATACCGCACTTACTGTAGATATAGCAAATGGAAACCCAGCAGATGATAAACATATGATTAGAAATCCATTAGCTGGAACTTTCTATGTGGGTGGCGCTCCTACTGGAAATGTACTTAACTACTACGAAAACTTACAAAGAGCTGCTGAAGATTTAGAAATCCTCGGTGCTAATGGCGATATTGAGTTTGCAATACAAGGCGATATCATCGTGCCAGATGGCCAGCAAATCATATTCAATCCATTTGAGGTATATGATAAAGAAAAAGCAAAAATTACCATCTATCCAAAAGATGGAGCAAGACTGATTAAAGGTAACTATGCTAACAAAGATTTTATATCTCCGCTTATTCAATTCAATGGCTTGGGTAATTTAGTTATTGATGGTAGAATAAATAAAACTGGCGATGGAATTGGTCTTACAATAGAAAACAAAGCTACAAGCTCTATTTCAAGTTCCTTCGGAATAATCAACAACAAAAACGATGTACTTAAAGATATTGAAATTAGAAATACGAGATTCACTGGCACAGGACAAGAATTAAAATTCAGTTCCGGTCTGTTTATCTTTGATGCATACATTGAAAATGTAGATATCAGAAATAATGAGTTTATCGGCTATTCAAATGGTCTATACGTTGGTGGCGAAAATCAATCAGCTAAATACTTATCAAAAGTTACTATAGAGAACAACGTATTCGGTTCTAAAGAAGATGACAAAACATTAACTATATCTGGTATCAGACTCTATGGTTCTAAAGAAGCTAAAATTATTAATAACGATTTTAATAATATTATTAGCAGACTCCCCGAAACTCCTGTTACTGGTATTTTAGTTAACAACGCAAATGAACTGCTCGAAATTAAGAATAATTTATTCGATAATATTACTAACAAACTCAATACTAAAGTATCTGCTATTTCAGTTGTTTCTAGTCAAACAACGAACGGTTTAATTGCTGATAATATTATTCATAGAATAGTTGGTAACGGCGCAGGCGAAGAAACTAATACTAACCTCGGTTTGGAAATTACTGATGCTGATGGATTAAAAGTATTCCATAACTTAGTATACTTAGAAGGCAATAGAAGTGAAGTAGGCGCAGCCGCTGATGCTCCTGCTGTAAGCACTTACTCTGCTGCTATATTTGTAGGTGATAAAGCTGTCAATGTAGATATTAGAAATAACATATTCGTTAATAAACTTAACCACAATGAAAATAACGCTAGAGTAAAATGCTATGCAATCGTAGCAGAAAACAATAATAGCTTCTTCAACTTAAATAATAACGCATATTTTGCCGGCGGCACTAACCCAACTCTGGGATTAAATACTGACGAAAAAGCTACTATTCAAGAATGGTCTTTAGCTATGGGTTTAGACAAAAAATCTGTATATAGAGATATTAACTTAATAAGAAAAGACGGCGTTAAATTCGGTACTATCGATGGCGATGCTGCTATGGACGATAGATTGTTCGTGCCAGCTATTGCTGAATATCCAGGAACAGTTGATATACACGGGAACCCAAGAGGAACTGTTAAAGCTACGGTGGGTATAGATGAGGTAATTCCTACTTTTGAATTTACTCAGCAAATGCCAAATGAAATTAGCGAAAATTGCGCTCCATTTGAGCAAACTCTTACTGTGGTTGTAGCTGTTAATGGATTTAGCGATGGTATCGAACGAGAAATCGCTGGTACTCCAAACTTCAAATACCAATGGGTAAGAAATGGAATAAACGTGCCAAACACTCGCGAAAAAGTGATTACTGTGCCTGCAGAACCAGACGCTGAAGATCAAACTCCAACTACTAAAGTAGTTATTGATACAGTTAACTCTAATACTCACCTTGCTAAAATTGAAACTGAGAACATGGCTGAGCCAGATGTATTCACTGCGAATGTTACATTATTCGATGTTACTAAAACATCTGATGAATGCCAAGTAAAAGCTGAAGGTACTATCAGAATTACTAAGCAACCAGTTGAAAACTCTGTACTCTGCTCTGATAGCGGTGTGAATAGACTGACGGTAGGCGTTATCGGTACTGTTTCTAAATACCAATGGCAAAAGCTTATCGGAAATACTTGGACTGACCTGGAAGATGATAATAAAAGCTACTTAGACGTAACATTAACTAATGAAAAATACGGCGTTGGTCAATACCGTGTTATCATCAGTGATGGTGATTTCGACTGTAACCAAGGTCAAATCGTTTCTAACGTAAGTACATTATCTGAAGTGAATCCAGTGAGCGACGTTAACTTAATTTCTTATACTTATGACTTAACTGAAGAAGTAGTAGTATGCGAAGGCAAAACATTAGAAATTAAACTCAATAGAGACCCTGTAACTGGCGTTAAAGGTAATGTATATGGATATAGATGGGAAGAATTTAATGGCGGAAAATGGGTAGAATCAGACTTAGAAATGCGCCCTTACCTGTCTGAAAATGGTTTCTACACTGAATACACTAGCCCTGAGCAAAGCGGTAAATACAGATTAGTTGTAGTGGGCAGCGACTTATGTAACGCTAAAGAAGCTGTTTCTAACGAAATTACAATTAAAGTTAAGCCATTTGTTAATATTACTGAACAACCAAAATCTGGTATCTTCTGCAAAGATAAGAGCATCGTTCTTTCTGTGAAGAGCGAAGGAACTAATCCATCATACCAATGGTATAAAGATGGTGTTGCAATAGATACACTTATTAACAGCTCTGCTAATAAAGCTCGTTTGGTGATTGACAACGCAGATTATGAAGATGGCGGACAATACAGCGTAATCGTTACTGTAGATGACTGCTTACAAGATGGTGGCGATAAATTATTCTCTGAACCTGCTTCTGTTATCGTGATGAACGAAACACAGATAACTAAGCAACCAGAAAGCATGGTTGTGCTTCGCGGAAGAACTGCTACATTGCGAGTGGAATCGAATGCAATTGGTCAATCTTCTGAGTACATCGCTGGTTATCAATGGTATAAAGAATATACTAAAGACGGCAAATTAGTAGAAGAAAAATTAGAAGATAACAATAAATACTCAGGCGCTAAAGCTAACGTATTATTGATTAGTGAAGTGGAAGATATCGACGTACTGGGCATTAAGTACTTCGTAAAAGTGAAAGGTGCTTGCAGCGATTCATTAAAATCAGACTACGTAACAATTACTATATCTGAATTCGCATTCACTAAGTTATTAGAAGACAAAGACGTATGCGTTGGCGATACAATGAAGCTCTCTGTTAAAGCTGAGACTGTTCTCGCGGGCGAAAAAATTTCTTACGAATGGCACTTCGTTTCTGAAGGCAAAGACATCACTCTTGATGGCAATGGCACTGATTTAACAGTGATAATTAACCCATTATCAGCTGGCCAATACTATGCAATTGCTAAGCTTGCTAATAAGGGAACTGAAATTAAATCTAACGTTGCAAGAGTAAAAGTAGGTGCTAAGCCAGTTATAACTAAAGAACTTAGAGCAGTAAATGCTGTGGCAAATGGAGTATTTACTCTGAAAGTGGAAGTAGCTGGACAAGATGTGCAATACAGATGGTTCAGAAATAACCAAGCTATTGCGAAGGAAATCTCGCCAAGCTTAACAAGAAGCGAAAGCAAAGCTGGTACTTACAAGTACAAAGTAGTTGCAAGCAATGGATGCGGTGCTGTGGAAAGCGAAGTTACAATTACTATCGAACAGCCAATGTCTAATGTGATTGAGGAAGAAGTGGAAATTGGATTCACTGTGAGCAACGTTGTTCCGAACCCAGTGGTATCAAACGAAGCTAAGTTCTCCGTAAGCTCTGAGCTTGGCGGAAATGCTGAAATCGCTATCGTGGATGCTGCCGGCAGAACTCAAAAGTTCTTCTCTGGAAACATCACAGGTAACAGAAACTTCACAATCAACACAAGCAAGTATGCTAATGGTGCTTACTTCATAGTGATTACTATCGAAGGCAAGAAAATTACTCGCCGCTTCATAGTTGAAAAATAAGCTAATTAGCTGATTTATATAGTAAAAAAGCCTTACCAGCAATGGTAGGGCTTTTTTTGTAAAAAAAATTTCATAAATATAAAATAATTTTGTCCACAATTCCAAAAAATATGTTATATTTGCAATTAGTATCCTTAATATAAGGATAAGGGAATAATAATCATTAGTAACAAACCTGATAATACTTGAATTTGAATAATAATTTACTAAACTAATATAAGGAATTGTAAAAATGAAACGGCTCTATAAACTATATTATAGTTTAATAGTAATGCTTATGATGGGCATAGTTCCGTCTTATGCACAAGATGAGGTGGAAATCGTAGGAACACCGCCATCAAATGTAAATAATACTGTTTCTCAATACCCATTCATTGGAACTTGGGGCGGGTGTAGAACTCAAATAATTTACATAGCAAGCGAGCTTTCAGGTGCAGGAATGGAAGCTGGAGCAATTATTAAAAAACTATCCTTTTTCTTTAGGGACGCAACGAGCATTGAAAGAAGAAGATTCAGAGTTAGGATAGCACACACAAATTCTGACAGATTTGCTTCACTTCAACCTTTGGAATTAGAATGGGTAACGGCTACTGGTAGTGATACACCGGAGAGTACTTTTATCCCAGGACCAGTTCCAGAAGGAGGGCAATGGAGAAGTATAGAAGTAGAGAATGAATTTATTTGGGATGGTGCGAGAAATATAGTGGTTGATATTCGCTGGACAAATGAGAACACCGGAGGCAATGGTGCTGTAAATGTGGAATGTTATAAACCAGAAATGGAAGAAAATACAATACCTAAAAGAACTCTGTATCAATACTCTGATAATCAAAATACGGTAGACGGGAATTGGACTTATTTCAATGGGACTATAAGACCTTGGATACAAACAGAAAATTCTCCAAAGATGAAATTCGAAGTAGAATATGCTGTAATAAGACCTTTTATGAAGCTGTCAAAGAAGTTGATAGATTATGCTTACCTACTGCCAAACTCCACAAGTCAAGCAAAGAAAATAGATGTAATTACAAAAAATATGCCTGCAAATAGCAATCTAATAATTACGCCAGCAGAAGGGGCATTGGTTGCCACAAGCGAAAATTCTGCAAACTGGACGGAGCATCCCAATACTATTACAATAACACTTACGAATACAGGAGATGGTATATTAGACACTATATCTGTGTATGTAAAAATGAAAACAGGCGAATACCAAGATAAATATGAATCAAGGATAAGTTTTAGTACCGGAGATATTAACAAAAGTATTCCAATGTCTGCTGCTGGTAGATTACTGGATGTATATTGCAAAAGTACAGCAACTAGTACGAGTGACCAAGACATAGGTAAAGTCGTCATCAAAGATGGCGATAATATATTATTTAGTAATGGAAGTGACATACCCCTGTACAACAACCCTGAAGCCGATAAAAAGTATACAGACTATACAGGGTTAGCTCCTATACAATTAACAGCTGGAGAGATTTATGATATGACTGTTAGTATTGTGAATAGATCTACAGTAGCATACAATTGTGCTATAAAAGCATATATTGATGTAAATAAGGATTTTGAATTCTCTGAAAATGAATTACTATACTATATACCAAAGACTGGTTCTGGTACGATTCTTTCAGAAGATAGTCATACGAGTCAATTAGTAATACCAGATAAAATCAACTTTGCATTGGGCGACATTTTCTTACTAAGAATAGTAGTTGATGAAAGCGACATGTCACCTGCATGTGGTACTTATACTTGGGGAGAAACTGAGGATTACTATGTAAAACTAATTCCTGGAAAACCATACTATATTTCTGATGTGAAATGTAACCAAGTAGGTCCAGAATTAGTAAGAAGAGGAAGTGAGGATGTCGAAATTCTTAAAGCAACAGTAGAAGTTAGAGGCGCTGTGGGTGATTTGGCAATTAGAAAATTAGTTTTTGATACTGAGGGTAGCTATTTATTAAGTTCAATTAATAAAGCAAGGTTATACTGTAGTATAATTACTGAAGATGGTGATAATGAAGTCGAAACACAAGAAATAGTAGGTGAGGTAATTGAAAATCCAAACGGAGATATGGTATTTATTCCTTCAAATCCAATAAAAATTAAGTACGGTAAAAACGAGTTTATACTTACTTACGACATAAGTGAAAATGCCGATGAAGAAACTGTAATTGATGCTAGATTTACAGGCTTATATATTAATGGTTCTGATGAAAACTATGTGAAAAAAATAATTTCTCCTCAGGGCAATACTGTAATAAACCCAAATATCTATAGTATGAGCTTCGAGGAGTTTGTCAAAGATTTTTCTCCTTCTAGCTGGTTTTCTATAATTGAAAAAAATGGCACTACAAAACAATGGCAAGTTGCGACAGATATCGCAAACCCTGTTGTAACTCCTAAGCATGGTAATAAGTTCGCATACTTTAATGGATATAGTTCATCAAATGAACAGGTAGAAACACTTATATCTGAAAAAATATCATTAAAAAAAATTGATAAAGAGAATCTTTCTTTATGGATATATAGACATAATGAATATGGTTCTCAAAATGGAACAACTTTAGAAGTGTTAATTAGCAACAAAAAAACTATTGATACTACAGCTGTTAAATTAGAGCCACTGGGAGAATATGGTGCAAACCCAATTAACGTGCTACGTACTAAGGAACCAACTGTAGAAAACAACGGGTGGTATAAGTATACCTTTAAAATTCCGGAGAATTTTAAGACAAAAGAAAACTACATGTTCTTAAGGGCAAGTAGTGATTGGTACAATAAACTATGTATTGATGATATCAGAATTGGTGAAATAAAATCTGTAATGATGAATGTATATGATATTGATACGATGTCAATAAAAAAGAGATTTGTTATGAAAGGGGCCACTAATATGTTAATTGGTGGTATCAACATAATAATAAAAGGTGATACCAATAATATAATTCTTAAGAATTTAACATTCGATCTTACTGGAACATCTAACATTAATGATATCGAAAATATTAAAATCTGGAAAATGGCAAACAACGAAGAGTTTGATCCAGCTACAGGTGTTCTATTAGTCACTTATAATGACATTAAGCTAACTAACAACGAAGTTAGCTTGAATAACGAAACACTGGCAGAAGGTGAAAATAATATATATTTCACAGTGGATATTAAAGATAATGCTACAGTTGACAACTACATTGATATTGACTTTAAGAAAACTACTATCACAAGAGAAGGTAAAGAAGAACACTTTTCTCGCGAAATTAAGATAAGCAATGGTAATGCTGAAGGCAAAGTGCAAATTAAAGCCGGATTAAGCGGAGAATACATAGTTGGTGGTAATTACAATGGTACTAATTACTTCGAAAATATTTACGATGCAATAGATGTTATTCATGATATTGGTACTGTTGGCAATGTTCAATTAGCACTTAATGCTGATATTGCAATTACTCAGAATACTCCTGTTGTATTAAATAATTTCTATAGAAAAGATACAACTAACACACTGACTATCTATCCAAAAGATAAAGTTCGCAAAATTAAAGGTAAATATACATCAAAAGTATTAGATACTGAAAAAGCATTTTTCGCATTAGTTGGTGTTACAAACGTAACTATTGATGGCAGAATTAACCAATCTGATGATAACAAACACATTAAAGGTTTGGTATTTGAAAATAGTAGTAATAATGATTATGCACACGCAATTATGCTTGCTACTAAGGAACCTAACACAGAAAACCAGAAAACATTAAGAAACATACAAATAAACAACGTTGATCTATCTTGCGGTGGCAGAACAGGCAATGAATATGCTCTCTACCTGAACGGTAAGGATATGGAGAATATTAACATCTTTAATAATAAGATATCTAATGCTTTCTATGGTATTTACATAGAAACTCCAGTAGCAAACGGATGGGAAAAAGTAGTTAGCCACTTGCAAATTCGCGATAACTATGTGGGTAACACAGAGTTCGATGGTTCTGTGGGAAGAGCAGGTATTAATTTAAGAAATGCTGACACAGTAGCTATCGAAAACAATATGGTTGAAAATGTTAATACTCCTAATAATATGTCTTGTGACGGTATTTTCGTGGGACCAAGATGTGCAAAAGTAGAAGTAATTAACAATAAAGTAAAAGGCGTATATGGTAGTGGCAATAATGGAGCTTATGCAATTCGCGTTAATGGTAATACAGCAAAGAAGAACGTTAATATTAAAATTCTTAACAACGTATTTAAGACTGTATTATCTGATATGAATACTGAAAATGATCCTAACCCAGCTATGTTTTTCGTAGAAACTGACTCACTCGAAATGTATCATAACACTATAGTTCTTGATGGCGATAAAGGAGATATACCTGGAATAACGACTGGACAACAAACTAAGAGTGCTTCAATTCCATTTGCTATGGTGAGATGTTCAAATATGAAAATAAAGAACAATGCATTTGCTAATAGAGTAACGGCTATTGGCAGAGTAAGTGGTGGTTTGGGAATGTATATTATCAGCAATAGCGATAATATAGAAATGGACAGAAACGCTTTCGATATTGATATCAAAGACAATAACGCTAACTTCTTCGCATTTAAAGACGTAATGTACCGTACTTTAGAAGATTTCAAACTGGAGAATAACGATTTAGAGCAGAATAGCGGTATGACTACTATTACTTTAGATCCAGTGCATCCAGTTCTTGGTACAATCTCTGGCAGAACTGCTCTAAGTCGCAACATGAGAGCTCCGGCTATCGATGGCTTAGCAGAATTAAGAGATATTCACGGTAATGAAAGAAAGAATGAAATAGTAACTATCGGTGCAGATGAAGTATCAGCAGAAATACTTGTAAATAATATTACTCCTGAAGTTACTAATATCTGCGTTCCTGGAAAAGGCGAGATCGTAGTAATAGCTAAACCTGGGGCATTCAGCGATGGTATAGCTAGAGATATCTCTGGCGTAGAACCTGAAATCGTATATGATTGGCAAAAGAATGGTCAGAATATTGATAACCTAAGAGAGTTTATGGAAGATACTAATGGTGATGGAACTCTGGAACCAGTAATGAAACCTGTGAACTCCAACATATTCTATCCAGAAGTATTGGAAGATAACTTAGCTAACCCTGATTATTATACAGTTAAATTATACGGTTTTGGTAAAACTACTATATCTGATCATTGCAAAGTAACAGGCGAAGAAGCTATTACTATTACTAAGGAAATGGACGAAATCAGCGAAATCTGTACTCAAACAGGCGCTACTAAGATTTCCCCAATAGCTAAAGGTACTGTAACAGGATATCAATGGCAAAAAGAAATCGGCAATAGATGGGTAGACCTCGATGGCGACACTGAAAGAGAACTTAATGTGGACTTGACTGATCCTAAATACGGCGAAGGTAAATATCGAGTATTCTTAAAAGATGGCGAAAACCACTGCAGCCAAGGCGGTATCTTCTCTAGACCAATTGAGCTTAAAGTCGTAAGCCCAGTGAAGAACGCTGTTCTATATAGTCCACAAGCTGATGCAGACGGTAAAGTGGAAATGTGCGAAGGCGAACCATTAAGAGTTCAATTAATGAGACAACACATAGAAGGCGATATCTTCGGATACAGATGGGAAGAATTAGTAGATGGTGATTGGCTAGAATGCGACCCCGAAAAACGTGATTACCTAACAGATGATGGTTTCTCTATTAACATTACTAGACCACTACACTCTGGTAAATTTAGATTAGTAGTAATAGGCAGCCAATTATGCGACACTAAAGAAGCTATCTCTAACGTAATCGATGTCACTATTCATCCTTACGCAAAAGTTATCAGAGATGCTCAGCCAACAGTAGTATGCAAAGGCAAGATGATTGCTATTTCACTAGAAGTGGAAGCTGAAAACCCAAGATACCAATGGCAAAAAGATGGTGTGAATATTACATTAGAAGAAAACGTAACTGCTAATAAACCAATATTAGTAATCGAAAATGCTAAGTACGAAGATGCAGGTAGCTATCAAGCTGTTATCGACGTGGACGGCTGTATCGCAGATGGTACTTTCGGTAGACTCATCTCCAGCCCAGCAACTGTATTCGTGATGAATGAAACACAAATAGTACAAGAACCAGAAAACGTAACTGCTATTAATGGTAAATTCGCTAGATTCGAAGTGAAAGCAACTGCAGTGGGAGCTCCTCCTTACTACACTCCTCAGTACCAATGGTACAAAGGAACTAAAAAACTCCAAGATGGCAATAAATACTCTGGCGCGAATGCAAACATACTGATTATTAACAATGTTAATCAAGCAGATGCAGCAGGTGCAGATTACTATGTAGTGATAAAAGGACTTTGCGGCGATTCATTAATCTCCAATAAAGTGAAGCTTAATCTTGCTACTCTTGCTTTCAATAAACACTTGAAAGATACAGAAGTATGCACAGGCTCTGAAGTTACACTGAATGTAAATGCTGAAACTACGGTTCCGAACGCTACTATTACTTATGAATGGCACTTCGTAAGCAATGGCCTCGATAAAATAGTTCAAAACTCTGGTAATACATACACATTCACAGCGCAAGCAGCTAATGAAGGTAAATATTATGTATTAGCTAAAATTTCTGGCGTAGAAGGTGGCGTGAAATCTAACACTGCTGAAGTAAAAGTAAACTCTACTCCTGTAATCACTAAAGGCTTAGGTGTAAGCAATGCTAAAGCTGGCGAAACATTCACTATGAGCATTAAAGCTACTGGCAGAGACCTAGTTTATAAATGGTATCGCGACGGCGAAGAAATCGAAGGTGCTACAACAGCTACTATTACTCGCATCGAATCAGAACCAGGTACTCATAGCTACAAAGTGGAAGTATCCAATATGTGCGGTACAGTTTATAGCGAATCAAGCGTGGTTGTAGAGCAATCATTAGCAGATGTAGAAGATGCTAATTATGGCTTCACAGTGAGCAAAATTGTTCCGAACCCTGTAGTAACAGACGAAGCTAAGTTCTCTGTAAATGCAGTAGAATTAAGCAAAGCTGAAATCACTATCACTGATGCTCGCGGTAGAGCAACTGAGTTATTCAGCGGCGAAATCAACGGCGAAAAACAATTAACGGTGAATACTAGTGGATTTGTTAATGGTACTTACTACTTAGTAATTAACATTAACGGAAAGAAAATCACTCGCTCATTCGTAGTTGTTAAATAACAGATTACGATAAACAAAAAATAAAAGAGCTT
>JBHADY010000179.1:0-8246 GCA_041855325.1 Ignavibacteriota bacterium | reverse complement strand
TCGCTCGTCATCACGGCGGGAAAATGATACTTAGAATAGAAGACACAGACCGCACAAGGTTCGTGGAAAATGCCCAAGAAAACTTAATCAAAATGCTTGAGTGGGCAGGCGTTGAGATAGACGAAGGTCCATCTCAAGGTGGCGAAGCAGGACCATACGTGCAGTCCGAGCGCACCGAACTTTACGTTAAATATGCTAATGAACTTCTCTCAAGCGGCAAAGCATACTATGCCTTCGACACAGCAGAGGAATTAGACGCAATGAGAAAACGCCTGCAGGAAAGCAAGCAAGGCGACTATCGCTACGATAGAGCGAATATGCGCAATTCCCTCACCCTCGGCGAAGAAAAGACTAAAGAGCTTATCGCAAATGGCGAGGCTCACGTTATCCGTATGTACGTGCCAGAGAATACAGATATTTCATTCAAAGATATTATCAGAGGCGACGTAACTATTCACTCCTCCGAGGTAGATGACCAAATCCTAATCAAGAGTGACGGTTTCCCTACTTATCACTTAGCAAACGTGGTAGATGACCACTTTATGGGCATTACTCACGTTATCCGTGGCGAGGAATGGCTATCCTCCACACCTAAACACTGCCTATTATATCAGGCATTTGGTTGGGAGCAGCCAGAGTTTGCTCACCTTCCTCTTCTTCTTAACAAGAATAAGACTAAATTAAGCAAACGCGACGGCAGCGTTGCTGTGGAAGAATTCAAAGAAAAGTACTTACGCGATGCTTTCGTTAACTTCGTCGCACTCTTAGGTTGGAATCCATCAGCCGATAGGGAAATTTATTCTATGCAGGAGTTAATAGACTTATTCCAATTGGATAAAGTGAATAAAGCTGGCGCTGTATTCGATATGCAGAAGCTGGATTGGTTCCAATTCCAATATCTGCAGAAGCTATCTCCAGAGGAAATGGGCGATATTCTGAAAGTGGAATTAGAAGCTCAGGGCTATCCTTCTTTCGATAAAGAATGGCTTAACAAAGTAGCATATTGCCTACGCGAACGCGTGCATTTCATTGCGGAAATCCCGGCTTTCGCTCCATACTTCTTCACGGATAATTTAGAATTTGAAGATGAGTTTATGGCTAAGCACTGGAACGAAGACAAAAAAGCTCTTATTACTCCTCTTGTTGATGAATATCGCAAGGTGAGCGAATGGAAGCACGACCCTCTTAATGCAGCAACTAAAGCATACTGCGAAGCTAAAGGCATTAAGATGAAAGAGATAATGAATCCGCTGAGACTAATGCTTACCGGGAAATCCGGTGGCGCAAGTATGTTCGGCACTATGGAACTTATCGGCAAAGACAAATGCTTAGAAAGAATGTCTTCATTCATAGCGCAAAGGTAAGCGATTGAAAAAGAACCAATATATTGATTTAACTATTGATTCGCTTGCATTTGGTGGTGCTGGGGTGGCTCGCCACGAGGGAACAGTGTATTTCGTTAAGCATACGGTTCCGGGCGATACTATTAAAGCACTGATAACACGCAAGAAAAGAAATTATCGCGAGGGGATATTGGAGGAAGTCCTTGTCCCCTCGCCACATCGCATTGCTCCGCATTGCCAATACTTCGGCTCTTGCGGTGGTTGCTCTTGGCAGAACACAACATACGAAGAACAGATACATCAAAAGTCTAAGATAGTCAGCGATTCGCTTATTCGCATTGGTAAGTTGGATATTAACACTATTCATCCGGCATTGGAATCGCCCCTGTTGTTCAATTACCGCAATAAGATGGAGTTCTCATTTTCTTCATCTCGCTGGCTAACTAAAGATGAAATCTCTATGGAAGATGCAGAGATAAAGGATAAGAACTTCGCCTTTGGTTTGCACTCGCCGGGACGCTTCGATAAGGTGCTTGATATAGACTCTTGTCCGCTTCAGCACGCGAAGGCTAATGCCATTTACGAAGTGATGAAAGAAGCCTCTGCTAAGTCCGGGTGCACTGCGTATAATCACAAGGAGCATACGGGTTTCTTCCGTAATTTCCTGATACGCTATTCCTTCGCAAATAACGAGCTTATGGCTATGCTTATCACTAACAAAGTGCAAAGCGAAGAAGAGCAAGCCTTTATGGATTACTACAAGAATGAATTCGTGAAACTATTCCGCGAGCAAGACACACTGCTTCACGGCATTAATGCGACTAATTCTCCTGTGGACATACAAAAGATAGAGCTAATCAGCGGGAAAGGCTATATCACAGAGAAAATACTTGATATAGAATATCGCATATCGCCTCAGTCCTTCTTCCAGACTAACTCCAGCCAGCTCAATGGTTTCATCTCTCGCATAATTGATGCAGCTGACCTGCAGGGCGATGAAGTAGTTTGGGACTTGTATTGCGGTGCTGGTTCTATTACGCTTCCTGCTTCTCGCAAGTGCAAGGAAATCATTGGCATAGAACTCGTAGAACCGGCAATAGCTGATGCAATAGAAAACGCGAAGCGCAATAATATACATAATACTAAATTCTATTGCGAGGATTTACATAAAAAGCAACTCCCTCCTCTGCTTTCTACTCTTCCAAAGCCAGATGTGATTATAGTAGATCCACCGCGTGCGGGAATGCACAAGAATATCGTAGAACACATTGCTACTCTCTCTCCGGAAAGATTAGTCTATGTATCCTGCAACCCGACTACACAAGCGCGCGACCTCGAACTGCTGAAGGATTTATACACAGTAGAAGAGATGACCCCAGTGGATTTATTCCCACATACTTATCACGTGGAATCCATCTGCAAGCTGAGACTCAAATAGGCATTTACATAACAGCTTATTCCCAATAAAGCGAAAGGGCAAACCCATTAATTTGAGTTTGCCCTTTCTGTTTATTTAAGCTGATGCTTCATCGTGCTTGCCGTGACAGGCTTTGTACTTCTTGCCACTTCCGCAAGGACAAGGGTCATTTCTGCCGACTTTTGCTTCAGTTTTGCGAACAGTAGTCGGGCGAGGAGCTTCGCCACCGCGGGCACTTGCTCCTCCGTAGTTATCCGGAGTAGGAGCATTACTATGAGTATAAGTCATATTATCTCTTTTTTCTCTCTGTCTCATAGCCACTTGTGGCGGAAGGAACGTGCCTGTCTGAGTATCTTCCACTAACTGAGGGAAGAACCTAAACGCCAACATCACAGAGCCTTTGTTTATATCGTTAATGAGATTAGTAAAGAGAGCGAATGCCTCTTGCTTATACTCGAGCAATGGGTCTTTCTGTCCGTATGAACGCAGGTGTATACCCTCCTTCATTTCGTCCATTTCGCGTAGGTGTTCTTTCCACTTTTCGTCTATAGTTTGGAGTACAGCCACTTGTTCAATCTTCGAAGCAAGGCTGCTTCCGATTAACTCTTCTTTTCTGCTATAGAACTCATCAGCAG
The DNA here is from genome assembly GCA_041855325.1 of Ignavibacteriota bacterium. Classification (GTDB taxonomy): domain Bacteria; phylum Bacteroidota; class Ignavibacteria; order Kapaibacteriales; family UBA2268; genus CALLXS01. The sequence continues at coordinate 4,851 of JBHADY010000179.1, read as the reverse complement.
CGCTGCGCACCATTTCGATGGCATCTTCGCGAGACATTTTGTCTAATTCATCATCGCTTAGCTTAATTTCGCTTAACAAAGTTGTGCGAACTGCATTCACAAAGTCCGAAGCACGCTTTTCTGGGTGGAACTCATCATACCAATCGCTTGCCATTATCTCAATATACTCGAATAGCTCAGTCTTTAGTCTTTCTCCGCGAAGGGCAGACTTTCTACGAGTATAGATAACTTCTCTCTGCATATTCATAACGTCGTCGTATTCGAGCAATCTCTTACGAATACCGAAGTTATTCTCTTCTACTTTCTTCTGCGCTCTTTCCACGGACTTAGTAATCATCGCGTGCTGGATTGGCTCGCCATCTGGCACTTTTAGTCTTTGCATAATGCCGGCTAATCTTTCGCCACCGAACAAACGCATTAAGTCGTCTTCCAGAGAAATATAGAACTGAGAAGAACCCGGATCGCCCTGACGACCAGCACGACCGCGCAGCTGTCTATCAATACGGCGAGCATCGTGGCGTTCAGAACCGATAATCGCCAAACCGCCGTTTGCCTTCACTTCTGGGTCGAGCTTAATATCCGTACCACGACCTGCCATGTTTGTCGCAATCGTTACGGCACCCTTTCTTCCGGCGAGAGCCACGATATCCGCTTCTTTCGCGTGTTGCTTTGCGTTCAATACATTGTGCGGAATGCCTTGGCGTTTAAGCATCTTAGAGATTAACTCGGACACATCAACCGATGCAGTACCCACGAGCACCGCGCGACCTTTGATTACTTCCTCTTGCACTTGATTAACTATAGCGTTGAACTTTTCGCGCTTAGTGCGGAAGATTAAGTCCTCTTCGTCCTTTCTAATAATTGGCTTATTAGTTGGGATTATAGTAACGTCGAGCTTATAGATTTTTTCGAACTCTCCGGCTTCAGTGTCGGCAGTACCAGTCATGCCGGCAAGCTTCTTATAGAGGCGGAAGTAGTTCTGCAGGGTGATTGTCGCCATTGTTTGAGTGTCGCGTTCCACTTTCACGTTTTCTTTCGCTTCGATTGCTTGGTGCAAGCCTTCGCTGTAGCGTCTTCCGTCGAGGATACGACCAGTAAACTCATCGACAATCATAATCTTATTATCTTGCACCACGTATTCCACGTCTTTTTCATATAGGGAATATGCACGCAAGAGCTGGTTTAATGTATGCACTACATCGCTTCTTTCGGCATAGAGCATATTTACTTCATCTTTTAATTTAGTGCGTTCTTTTTCGCTTATATCTGTTCTTCCTTCGATTGCACTAAGCTCTGCAGCTATATCTGGCAGAACGAAGATATCCGGGTCGGGCTGTCCTTGCGATAGCACTGCTCTACCTTTATCTGTGATATCTATTTGATGATTCTTTTCATCTATAGTATAGAATAACTCATCGTCTATTTCGTGCATTCTGGAGCTTTTATCGCGCATATAGAATAGCTCTGTTTCGCGGAGGAGCTTCTGCATTTCTGGCTCTTGCAATATCTTAGCCAATCTTTTATGCTTTGGCAGACCGTGGTTAGCACGCAATAGGAGTATACCCAATTGCTCTTTAGCTTCTTTGTCAGAAATTTTTTCCTGCAGTTTAGTTGCTTCGTGGGTAATTTCATTCACAAGTTTATTTTGGAATTCCACAAGTCTCTTAACAAGTGGGTTCATCAAGTTAAACTTTTGGTCGGATTGACCCACCGGACCAGAAATAATAAGCGGAGTACGCGCCTCATCGATAAGCACGGAGTCCACCTCATCGACTATAGCGAACCAATGCGGACGCTGCACCATTTGCTCTTGGTCCGAGACCATATTATCGCGCAGATAGTCGAAGCCGAATTCATTATTCGTTCCATAAGTTAAGTCCATATTATAGACTTCCTTGCGTTCTTCTGGCTCCATATTCGAGAGGATAGAGCCCACGCTAATGCCCAAGAACTCATACACCGGACGCATCCAGTCGGCATCTCTTTTCGCGAGGTAATCATTCACAGTAACCAAGTGCACGCCCTTTCCGGCAAGTGCATTTAAGTACATAGGAAGCACGGCAACGAGGGTTTTACCTTCACCAGTAGCCATTTCTGAAATTTTCCCTTGGTGCAGAACGATACCGCCCATCAGCTGCACGTCATAAGGCACCATATCCCAAGTATAAGTATGCCCAGCATAGTTATAAGTATGCTTTCTGTCGGCTAATCTTTTGCAGGCTTGCTTCACAGCAGCAAATGCTTCGGGGAGTATTTCGTTCAGGGTATTATTCGCCGCTTCGAATATACCTCTATCTAACTGCTTAATCTTTTCGTTAATATCGGCAGTTTCGCTGGGGGTAAGTACTTCATTCTTCAGTCTTTCGGAGAGAGTATATTTTTCATCTTCCAGCTTTTGGGTATTATTCTTCACCTTTTCTTTGAACTCTACAGTTTTATGCTGTAGTTCTTCGTCGCTCAAAGAGTTAAACTTTGCGAAATAATCATTAATTTGTTGCACTATCGGCTGCATTTGTTTCACGTCTTTATCGTGCTTTGTGCCGCCGAACATTTTCTTGATTACGTTTAACATTTCGTATTATCTATAATTCTTAATTTAATTTCTTCTTTATGTAGTAAGTTAGAGACGATTAATCAATTATATTGTTTTATTTTTCCACATAAAAATACTCCGAGAAAAAAATAAAGCTGGGAGAAATATCGCTATCGCCCCCAGCCTTAAATGTATAGTCAATAAACATAAATCTATAGTTTTGTTCTTTGCCTTTCTATATTATAGATAACCACAATTATTCCTTCAGCTTTTTATAGCAGAGTGATTGTGCCATTATACTTGCAGTCTCCGTTCATCTGCAGTATTCTATAGAAGTATTTACCGCTTGTTAGGTTTCCGCGACTTAGCACAATTTTACTAATGCTAATTTCATTAATGCATCTCACGAGTTCGCCAAATTCATTATATAGCTCAAATCTATATGTTTCTCCATTTTCTGCTGAAAATTCAATTTGCGTGCTACTATTGAAAGGGTTTGGATATACCTTTGCTTCTTTTATTGACTTATCAATAATGCCACTTAATAGTACTTTTTCGGATATTTCCCATTCTGTTGGCAATTCATACTTGCCAAGGCAAACAGTGTATTCCTTTGATGTGCATTTTCCTATTTTTACATCTATCTTATAACTGCACAAACAGTCGCATAGCTCTCCCTCGTCAGTGCGATAGAGCAATAACGAGTCATTCTTGATTTCGAATGATAGGTAATGAGTGCCACAACAATTTGCTTCTATTATTCCAGCTACTCTAAGGCTATCATTTTCCAATGTGAATGATAGATCCGTATTTTTTCCTGCTAAGTGTCCTTCTTGATTTACTTTTGATTTTTCTATGCAAGGTCCATCAGAGTATTTTATCTTATTTGTCTCTTGAGAGAACAATGCTCCAGAAGCTAAGAAGATCAATGCAAGAAATATACTAATTTTTGTTTTCATTTTGCACCTATTATTGATTTGTTAAAAAAATGTATATTTTTCTCGTATTCTTATCTCAAACAGCCTTAGCTATTCTTCCTTTTACTTGCCAAAATACAGGGCAAGATTTTTACTTGTATGGAGGCATATTCTCTGCCTTTCTATATTATTGATTTATATAAATTTACTCAAAATTAAAAAAAAATACGAGATAAGCAAATTATTTTTTTCATTATGAATAAAATTTTATTACTTATCAACTTAACTTATTGATTTATAAATATATAAGTATTATGGTAAACGCTTGAGTTAAATATTTAGTGACAAAAATATAAAAAAACTGCAAACCCGATATTTTCAGGATTGCAGTTCTTTGTTTTGATGTTTCTCTGAGATTAATTATCTGAGATTAATTCATAGCTTTTTTTAGCTTGCTCTTCTCCCATAAGAAAGAAGTAGCGAATATTAATATGCCCGCCAAAAGCGAAAGAAGCGAAATTGCCTTGCCACTTTCGTATGCGTCTGGCTGGTAAATCATCTCGATTTTATGCTTGCCTGCTGGGAAGTCAATGGCGCGGAAACCATAGTTAGCAGCGTAAATCTCTGTTTCTTTTCCGTCTATGAATGCCTTCCACTCTGGGTAATACATTTCGCTGAAGCAGAGCATAGCGTTTTCGTCGCTACTCGCCTCGTAAGTGATGGCATTATTCTCGTATTTCAGCACTTTAGCATAGTGATTCACTTCTGACTGCTGCTTTCCGCTGAGCTGAATCTTATTGTTCTTTTCGATTACTACTTCGTTGCGGAAGTCAATATTAGCAAGAACAGAGAAATCATTCTTTTCAGATGCTTTTATCAGAGTTTCTGTTGGGATTACCTTCTTGTTATAGACGAACCAAGCTGGCGAGAATGCACTATCATTCTTTGCAAAGTATAGTTGTTGCTCCTCTGGGTGAATCTTTAGCTCATAGCGTATATTCTTCATACTGAGTGATAAGTCCGGATTAGCAATTGGAATAATCATTCTACTAAGCAAGAGCGGATTATAGCCCTCGAAGAGGAAAATTCTGTCAATCATACCTTGGTTATCTTCGAGAGGACGCGCAATAGTTCTGCCGTTTTGGTCGTATAGCCTCATTTTCACGCGGAAAGGATCGCTCGGCATATTCGGAGTGAGCATTTTCTTCACATCTGGATTCTGCTGGAAGAAGTCTCTATACATAGCAGTAGCATCTGTATCACTCTTATTGAAGTCGGCAGAAGCTATGTATAAGTCTGCGAAAACTGCGACAATCACCAAAGAAGCCACGAGCAAGCTATTAGACTTTGCCTTAAGTCCAGCGAAAGCCAAAGCTCCGACTATCAAAGCAAATAGTACAG